>JAPOVS010000021.1 GCA_026708055.1 bacterium
GGTCATTCGCCAGATCGCCATTTCGACGGCCATCGGCCCTCCTTCGGTCAAGCCCGTGAGGTCATCGGAGTGCGCCACCCGGCCTGTGCCGCCAACACCAGTCGACGCAACTCGGGGGACGCAGAAACGGGTTCGTGCTCGTGGGGACCTGGGAACCATTGGCGTCACGTATTCGTGGTGACGAAGCGCTGCACGGCAGTCGGCCCTGCGCCCCCGGGCGCCTGACTGTCGAAGGCCTCACAGGAGACCAGGACCCAATTGGCGACACGATCGGAGCCGACAGGGCCGATGACGAACCGCGCGCCGCCCCTGTCGTTGCAGACCACTGTGACCTGGTGCAGGTCCAGATCGGTGAGCAACTCGGCGACCCTGGTGGCGACCGCCTACAGGGACAGCCCGGCGCCGTCGAAGACCCCCCTCGAATTGGAAGCCAATAGAGAGCGAATTGGAAACAAGAAGGCAGGCCTGGCTGTGAAATCGCAGTTCAGAGGGGGTTCCACCGAGACAGCACCCCCCTCGGATAGAACGCGAATAGAGAGGGAATTGAGAGTTCGGAGAGAGTTCGCGGCGCGAAACCGCAGTTCAGAAAGGGTTAGCGAGCCGAGGTGCTCCCCCTTCGAATAGAACGCGAATAGTGAGGCGCGCGCCACGAGATCCGCCGACGCTCCGGCGGGCGGATCTGGTGCAGCGGGACTTTGCTGTACCGCCCGCGGCGCAGTGACACCCGTGCAGCAACACCACCACCGATCCGTCGCCGTCGGTGTGGGAGTACATGAGACCGGCGGTCGTCGGGCCCTGAAGTTGCATTCGCAAACCTCCTTCCGGCGGGCGTCCGGCCGGCGCTTCGTTGAGGGAGTCCGGGCAGCGGCCCTACTGATCGCCGCGGGGCCAGATCCCTGATGCGGCGAGGAACTCTTCAGGCGTTGCCGTGTCGACGTTCAGGCGTGCGCACGCCGTCGCCAGCGAGATCTTGATCGGCAGGCGATCCACAACGTCGGCCGTCACGACCATGACGTCGAATCCCCGCTCGCGGGCGTGAAGAGCGAGAGCGACCACGTAGGGATCGGCATCTTCAGTCGTCTTGTTGGAGTCGACGACGTCTCCGGCCCTCGCCATCGCGAGTCGGAGGAAGTGGTAGCCGGGATCGACCGGGTGTTGGAGACGCTCCCTCATCGCCGCGGCCCAAGCGCCGGGAACGTCTGGATGGCTCACTTTCGTGGCCTCCGCGAGGACTTGACGCGGCATGGCAATCCGACCGTTATCGACGAGGCTTCCGAGACGCACGAACGCGTTCCACTGCTCCGGCATCGGGAGCAGCCGCTTGAACTCGATCAGAGCCGAAGTGTCGAGAATCCAGGCGGGTGGCTCAGCCGGCATCCGCGAGCAAGGACTGGAGGTCATCCAGCTGGCTGGTGTTCAGTCTCAGGTAGTCGGCGAGATCGAGTCGGCTGAGTCGTCGCCGCCGGCTGGCTTCGACCAGGATCGAGGCGGTGCGGGTTCCCACCTCTCCGAGCCGCTTCTCGGGTGCGGGCGGACTCCCGCCTCCGCCTCCGCCCCCCTTGTTCCAGTCGAGAGTGGCCAACTCACTCTCGACGCGACCGTAGAACCCTTTGGGGGCGAGGCCCAGTTCCTGGAGGCGCAGGCTCCCCGCGCGCGTGCTGACGTGGAATTGCTGCGAGATCAGACGCGCCGTCCGGACGTCGGGCACCGGGGCAACCGGCGCGACTCCGTAACGGCCGGCGACCTCGGCGAGCGCTTCGCTGGGCATCAAGAGATTGGCCGAGAACCGTTCGCACCATCGTTCGATCCCGGCCTCGGCGTCGCCGGGTCGCATGAAGCGCAAGCACGCCGCGTCGTCGCGCCGCAGGAGGTGCCCCACCTCGTGGAACAGGGTGAAGATCCGAGCCGTCGGGTGATAGGCGGCGTTGACGGCGACGAGAGGCGCGAAGTCGTCCCACGCCGAGAAGCCGCGGATGCCCTTCTTGCCGAGGCTGAGTTGGAGTACGACCACACCGACGTTCTCCAGCGCGGAGCGCCACCCGCGGAACGCATCGCCGGCGCTGTCCCAGTCGAGCTGTGTCTCAACAGGCACGGCGAGCAACTCGCGGATCTCTTGAACGATCGTCTCAAGTGTTCGTCCCGGTGCTGCGGTGGGGAGTGACACAGGCTCTGCGCCGGAGTCCTGCTGAACCCAGGAGAGGAGATCCTGCAGCCGGCGAGACCGTCGAATCCAGCGGATCTCGTCCTTTCCCAGGAGGTGGTCACTCAGCCCGGGGGCGTTCCGGAAGCTGGTGGGGACAGCGCTGCGGGTGGGCGGTTCGGGCAGGAAGAAGACGGCGCTCGGCCGCTCGAGCACCTTCACGAGCTTCGAGAAGTTACCCCGACCGGGCAGCGCCGTTCCACGCTCCCAGGACTCCACCTCGTCCTGGTCGACCTTCAGCGACTCGGCGAGTTCGCTTTGGGACAGGCCGCTCTCGGCGCGTGCCCAAGCAAGGACCGAGCCGGTGATCGGCACCCCCTGTGTCGGCATTGTCACCTCCGCGGTGCTCGCTGAGCGTAGCGGGCCGGTATGACGACGCCGTCAACTCCGTGAGGGCTGGCGGATGCTGTCACCTGTTGCGAAGTGCCCCGGTGGTGGTCCGTCGAGCCGCATCGGGGATCCTCGCGGTCGAAGGTGAGCCTTGCCAGTCCGAAGATCCCTACGGCAGGTAGCACCATCCACAGCGTCATGAAGACGACGGCGGGACCAATGCCGGGTGAGTCCGCACTTCGGACCAGCGCGCTCGGGCCTGCCGGTTAGGTTCGGTAGCAACTGCTTCATCCAGCGTCTCGATGCGTACTGTGCCCGAAGCGGCCAGTCGGGCGATCACCCCGGGAAGCTCCTCCCAGGCCGTCTCAACGACTGCGGGACCGGCGCGCAAGACCTCCAGCACTGCCACCTCCGATGGGGTCAGCGAACGGATCAGCCGGCCGATCGGGCGCTGTGTGAAGCGGACCCCCTGCCAGGGTGCCGGCACCCGGGCAGGCACGGCAGCGAGATACGTCGCGGGCACCTGCGTCGTGAGCCCCAACCAATGTGCAGCCGCGACTCCCGCCGGCCCGGAGCCCGGACCACCGAGTTGTCGGCGTCTCGTGCGGGGATCACCTTGCTGGTGGCCCGGCCGATGCCCACGTAGCCGGTTCCGCTCACATGGGCGAATACCCGATGTCCCGGTTCGAGGTTGCGCAGCGGCTTCCAGTACCACGATCCGCCGCCCGCGTTGAGGAGGCCGTACTTGTGGGCGATCGGCCGGCGGGGATCGCCCGGCTCGGCCCGACCGAGGATCACGTAGAAGTCCCGGCCGTTCCAGGGGCGGAGTTTGCGGCGCGACGGTCGAGCCGCCTTGTCCTCGACGTGTTGGGGATCGAGTAGCCACGTCGGGGCCGGGTGCTCGTGGCCGCCGTCGGCGAAGCAGCCGAAGAGGACGGCGTTGATCGGCGCGTCGTCGGGCTCCGCGAGGAACTCGATGATGCGATCCGACGTCGCGTCGAGCTCGGAGGCCGCGATCGTGGACTGCTGCTCGGCCCCGGCGACGTCGGGCAGCGGACCGCCGAAGTGCTCGGCGGAGGCCTCGTCGAGGCGCGTCTCGCCCCCTCCGTCGTCTTGGTGGATCTGCTCCAGTTCCTCGAGGCTCAGATCCTTCGCCCAGGACCCGTAGTCGAGCGCCTGGGCGACGACGTCCCGAGGAGTGCGGTCACGCTTGAGTTCGAGGACGTGGACGCGCCCCTCGGCGTCGAGGGCGAGGAGGTCGATGAATCCCCCGAACCCGGTGGGTACCTGCCTGGCGATGATGAGCAGATCGGTTCCGCTCATGCGGGGATCCTCGGCGATCATGTCCTCGAGGCGCTGCTCGGAGTCCAGCGGCGACGACACCAACGGGTGCGGCCCGCCGTCGGTCATCCGCCAGATCGCCATCTCGACGGCCATCGGCCCTCCTCCCGGTCAAGCCCATGATGTCATTGCGGTGCTCTACTCAGCCTGCGCCGCCAGCCCCAGTCGACGCAACTCGGGAGACGCGGCAACGGGTTCGTGCTCGTGTGGACCTGCGAACAATCGGCGTCACGTGTTCATGGCGAGGATGGTGTGGAGGTGAACCTCCTCGCTTGCGACAACTGGTGGTCGGAACTCTCCCGTCTGGTCACTAGTGGAATCGTCAGGTCGCTAGTCCACTTCCGCACCGATAGCGGGCCAGAAGACTGCTTCGGCCATGACGCGGATCCCGAGCTCCCGGGCTCTGCGAGCCTTGCCGGACTGGGAGTCGGGGTCGGCTACGACAAGTAGGTCGAGTTGCTTGCTCACGTTGTTCTTCACGACGAGCCCGGCTTCCTCGGCGAGCTGGTGTGCGTCTTCGCGGGTCACCGTCTCGCCGCGGATTCTGCCGACGAGCGATCCGGTGAAGCACACTGAGAGTCCAGACAGAGAGGCTGCAGGCTTGATGCCGGTCGAGACGTGTGCAGACTTGGCGTCCGCAATGCGAGTTTCGAGTGTCTCGCGGTCGATGCCAAGCAGGGAGCCGACGAGATGGAGATCCTCATATTCGAGGTTGGTGATGACTCCGTCCGCGGTCGCTGCTTCGAGTACCGCGTCGAAGTACCGGTCGTGGAGGAGGTTGACGTGTCTACGATCGAGTCCCCAGTCGGCTGCGGTCGCGGCGAGTGCGTCTGCTTCGGCCTTGGTGAGACGTCGGTCTTCGAGTGCCCGATCCAGCAGGTCGAGATACGCGGATGTGTCGGGGTCCGCAGTGGACGGTTCGTCGAGACGCTCGACAAGTGCTGCGAGGTACTGGCCTTGGCTGTCGATTCGTGAGCGGCCGGTTCCTCGCAACTGTCGTTTCGCTGATGGTTTGACCCTGGGGAGTGCATCAGGCCAGGCCAAGGGGACGCAGCCGATCTCATCGAGGGTGCGACGGCCGCTCTCGACTGCGATGGTGAGGTAGGCGGCGAGGAGATGTGATGCTGCCAGAGCGTCGCCGAGCGCGTCGTGTTCGTTCGGGAGGTCGATGCCAAGACTGTTGCAGCAAGCGGTGAGCCGACGGCTGCCTTTACCAGGCTGGAGGCTGGATCCGAGCGACAGAGTGCACAGCGACGGGAACTCAGGGAAGTCGTGCCCTGCGCGGTCAAATTCGGCGGTCAGGAAGGTGCGGTCGAATCGGATGTTGTGTGCGACGAGGACAGCGTTGCTGAGGTGCTGGAGGATGTCGCCGATCACGTCGGCGAACTGGGGCGCGCCGACAAGGTCGGTAGCTGTGATGCCGTGGACGTCGGTGGCGCCGATGTCGCGGCCCGGGTTGATGAGCGTTGACCACTCGGAGAGCCTGGTTCCGTCGCCCCGGATGCGCACGGCGGCGGCTTCAATGACTCGGTCGCCGAGCCGGGGGCTGAAACCTGTCGTTTCGAGGTCGACAACGCAGAACTCCTGTTCGAGGAGGTCGGCGCGGGAGAGTCCACGTTGACTCGGCGCCTCCATCGTCGACGGCGCCTGGGCCGCGGACGGAATTGTTGGTTGAACGGTGATCGGCGAACGCTGCCCTCCCACATCGTGGACTCTCAGGAGTCGATGAGCGTCTGGCGGCGCCCCTGCTACCGACGGTGCAGCGTTGGCGAGGTCTGGTTCAACTCTTCCAAGCAGCTTCCATGCGCCGTCGAGATCGAGCATTCGGGCACCCGCAGATTCTCCGGCTAGGGCATCATTGAGCACCCAGTCCCACTTGTCGATCTGGCGGTTCCGGATCAGTTCGGCTAGCTGCTCAGGCGCTGGCGGGGGTTCGGCCAGCAGACGGCGTACTGTGTCCTCGACCGTCTCCTCGTCAGCGTCGAGAATCCGGATAGCCGGACCGTCGACACTCGCTTCGATGCCTTCGTATTGCAACGCGATCGTGGCTGTGAACAGGGCGCGGTCGCCGGCCCACGGGAACAGCAGCACACCCGAGCCGTCGGAGACGACGGTTGTATCGAGGAGGCCTAGGCGCTTGTACGCGGCTCGGCCTTCGGCGAGCAGGTTCTGTGCGTTCGTGTCGAGCCACGGCAGGCTGTCGATGGACTCGTAGATCGCGACCATCTCCGTCCGGACGCGGTCTGATGTCGTTGCGGCAGCGCCAACGAACTGCGGCGGGTTGCCGCCGGTGGATCGTTCCAGTTCGACAACACGAGCTGAGGTATCGATTCCGGTTACCTTCCAGCGTTTCCCGGCGAAGATCAGCAGTACCCCTTCGTAGAGCGGCTGATGAATGGGGAGCGTGCCGAGAGTCGCGCCGTCGGTGACGAGCCGCCACTCTTCCGCTGTCTGGAATGCGGCGTAGAAGCTGTAGTGGTTCACGAACCGTTCACCGGCGGTGCCGTGCAGGAGCAGCCCATCGCTGGATTGGACCAGCAACTCCCTGGCGGCCATTGATCGGAGCAGTTCCGCGAATCGCGAGCTGTCGACGAGTTGGAACGGTCCTGCCCCGCATAGTGCGCGATGCAGATCGCTGGCAGTGGCGCCGCCATGCTGGGCGATCGTCGACATGACCTGTTGGATCAGCGTGGAGTAGTTGAATCCGGGATCGTCGGGAGCCTCAAGCCACTTGTCGAGCATGAGGCGAACCATGGCGGTAGTCCGCACCGTCGCGCAGCGCAGTTGATCGACAAGGCTGGCGTTCTGGTCGAGTTGCTTCTCGGTGACGTACAGGCGGAGCACGGCTGGATCGTCGCGGCGACCTGATCGGCCGAGCCTCTGTCGGAGCGCCGCAACCGTCGGCGGAGGCCCGATCTGGGCGACGGTCGCGACAGTACCGATGTCGATCCCCAATTCGAGCGTGGATGTGCAAACTGCGCTCGCTGGCCGGCTGCGGTCCTTCAGGTGCTCCTCGACGGTTTCGCGGACGTTCTTCGAGAGATTGCCATGGTGCGGCCAGAACTCGTTCGGGACTCGTGCACGCTCGCAGCGGCGGGCAAGCAGATCGGCGTATGTCTCGACGTCACGGCGCGCATTGGCAAAGACGAGGTTGTCTTGTCCGCGGAGGTGCTGAAACACGTGCTCAACGATCGCGTTCCGGTCTCCGGTGTCTTCCGGGCCGACGGGCTCTCCTGGCTCAGCATCCTCGGCGATCGGTGTTCCGTTGGGAGGCATCGGCCGTGCGGTCGCGACGTAACCCCGTAGTTGGAGTTGCAGTTCTTGGCCGTCGGTCGCCGATTCGATCACAACGACTCGCTCTGGATCAGTCGGTCGAATGAACGCGGCAGCCTGTGCCATGTCGCCGAGCGTCGCAGATAGTCCGATCCGTGGCGGCCGCCGACG
The DNA here is from genome assembly GCA_026708055.1 of bacterium. Classification (NCBI taxonomy): domain Bacteria; species bacterium. The sequence continues at coordinate 7,316 of JAPOVS010000021.1, forward strand.
GATTGCGAGTTCGACACGGTTCATGAGGGATTGGAGTTGCGCGCCCCGCGGTGCAGCAAGGAAGGAGTGCAGTTCGTCGATGACGATGTACCGCACGCGTCCGAACAGCCTGCCGACCAGGGTCCCTCGGAGCACGAACATCGCCTCTAGCGACTCCGGCGTGACCAGTAGAACCCCGGTCGGCTCGGAAAGCAGCTTCGTCTTCGCCGTGCCGGCGACATCGCCGTGCCACCGGTGTACTGCAATCCCCACGCGTTCGCATAGTTGTTCCAGACGTTGGTACTGGTCGTTGATCAGCGCCTTAAGCGGCGATAGGTAGAGAACCTCCACACCGGGTGCTGGCTCGGTCCGCGGATCTGCCCACGGATCGTGCGCGGTCCAAGGATCCCGTTTGAGAGGCTGGGTCTGCTCCGCAGCGGTGGCGAGATTCGACAGGATCGGCAGGAAGGCCGCTTCGGTCTTCCCGGCGGCGGTCGCCGCCGCGATGATTACGTCGCGTTGGCCTTCCAGAATGGGGCCGATTGCACGCTCTTGGGCGTCGTGCAGCGAAGTCCAACCTTCGTCGTAGACCCACCGCTGCATCCGTGGATGCAGCCGGGTGAACGCCGACGATGGCGCTGGTTCAGGACTGCAGCTTCGCGGATCCGTCACGACGAGGTGCCGGCACAGGTGGGGCGAGAGTTCTAGAGCCGGAAGCTGGTGAGTCCGTCATCGCCAGATCCGAGCGGGTCCGGAGGAGTGCTGGCTTCCTGCGCTGGCGGGCTGTCGGCGTCGTCGAGCGGTTCGAGATCGGGGTTTGTCTCGGAGGAGATCTCGACCCGGTCGATCAGGTCGCTCCAATTGATTCCGGGATTCTGTTCGAGGATCGACAGGAGGTTGACGAACTCCTTGATGGTGGTGCGGGGCGTACGGAAATACGCGTCGCCGACGCGCGAGGCGCAGTGAGTCATGAACGCCTCCAATGCCTTATCGGGGACGAGATAGGCGTTGGAGTCGCCTCCGGCGAATACGTGTCGGAGTTTTGTGAGCAGGATGAACATGTCTTCAGGCGACAGGTTCGCGAGCCGCAGCACTGGTCCGGAGTAGTCGACGAGCCCCCCGGTGGCGAAGGTGTTCTCGGCGAGGCGGGACTGCAACGCCGCATACGAATAGAGGCCGCGACGCGTATCCAGCAGCATGTCCGGCGTTCCACCGAGCACGAATCCGAGCCCGGCTGCAGAGCCCTGCAAGCAGTCGTTCAGAATGCGTAGCACCTGCTCGTAGTTGGCGTTGCGGGCTTGGGTGTTCGAGAGCTTGTACAGGTTGACCATCTCGTCGAGACAAACGAGTAGACCAGCGAACCCGGCGAGCCGGACGAACCGCGCCAGGAGCTTGAGGTGGTCGTAGAAGCTGCCGTCGTCGACGATGGTACGGACGCCGAGCGCGGCCCGCGCCTCGGTCCGAGTCGAGTATTCGCCGCGCAGCCACCGGACCGCGTCGGCTTTCGTCTGCTCGTTGCCCGAGTCGTGGGCGCGCCAGTAGGCAGCAATCACATCGGCGAAGTCGTAGCCCCCGGTGAGTTCCTGCAACTCGGCGAGCCGTTCACGGATCACGACCTCCGGGCTGACGGCCTGGGAGCGCGCCACGTTCAGGCTTGCAGTGATGAAACGTTCCACCACCGACGGCATGGCGCCACCATCGGGCTTTGCCCGTGTCGACAGGTTGCGCATCAGTTCGGCGTAGAGGCTCCGCGCTTGTCCGCCCGTTGCACGTAGGCGCCGATCTGGCGAGAGATCGGCATGGGCGGTCACGAGCTTCCTCTCGAGCGCGATGGAACGCACCAAGTACAGGAAGAAAGACTTGCCGGCGCCGTATTCGCCGATGGCGAACCGGATCGCTGAGCCCCCGTCGGCGATCCGGTCAATGTCGCCGACGAGCGCACCGACCTCGTTGACGCGCCCAACCTGGATGTGCTGTTGCCCGACACGGGGCACGACACCGGCTCGCAAGGACTGTATGACGGCATCACGCTCGCGGGGCCGTATACGGACAGCCGCAGGAGTGGAAGACATCAGAGCATTTCCTCGATAGCATAGGCGTTCACTTCGATGGGGTCGTCTCCCTCGACGAGAGGCTCACCGCAGACATCCAGCGCGGTCTCGTTGATGACATCCAACGCGCCGTCCAACAGCGGCAGGCCGAGCGAGGCGGCGAGGTCCTCTGCGTCGCCACGCTCCCATTCGGGCTGGCTGGCGAGAGCGCTCGCCAGCGCCGAGTGCGCGGCATCGAGCCCCTCGATCGAGGACTCGTGTGCGGGCTGCAGGACCGTGGGAGCCGTTGCAGTCGGCGTCGCCGCGGGCATCTCGGCCGGATCGTCGCTTTCAGTGAAGATGTCGGTCAGCAGCACAGTCACGCGGGCTGTCTCGGCGAGACGGGCCTGTACTTTCACAGGGTCGAGCGCTACCGCCGCTGGCTGTGGCGCGTCGATGGGCCGCTCAGGAACAGCCCACCGGGTGCTCGGATCTGCCTGTCGGACCGTGACGGGCCCTGTCTCGCCGGTACTGAGCGCGTGAACCTCGCGGTACACGTCGGATTCCTCGAGCCCGAGATGCCCGAACACCTTGGTCAAAGTGCTGATCTCTTCGGGACTAATGATTCCGTCGGCCGCCGCCACGTCGATGAGGAACCTTCCGACTGACGCCCGCTCTGCGGTCGGCAGAGTTTCCACCCTGCGTTTCACCCCGGCCAGACCGAGCTTGCCCGTCGCCAGAAAGGCAAGGTGTGCCTCCAAACGGGCTCGCTCGGCATCGTCGAGTCCGAGGACCAGTTCGGCGTGCTCTGCGAGGTGCTGCTGCTCAGCGTCGCTAATGGTCCCGTCTGCTGCTGCGACCACAGCGGTCAGATGGACTAGCGACATCGCAGCTGTGTAAGCCGACGAGGGAGCGGCCGCCGCGCTCTCGGAAAGTCGGAAAACGACCGCTTTCGATCCTGGCTTCGGCGTAGATGAGCCGAAACGGACGTCCGGTTCAATGCCGACACCGATCTTGCTGAGCAGGGTTGCCAGTGAGACGGCATCACGCTTCGCGAGCTTCTCGGTCCGGCCAGGAGCCCAGCGTGCTACCAGGTCGTCGAGCGGGACTACCGCGCTTGATTCGCCGGTCAGAACTCCCGACATCCAGCGACGCATGTCGTCGAGAATCGGACCGCCATGGGTATCCAGCAACTCGTCAGGAAGCAATGCGATCGCTGCGGCCGTCGCTGCTTCATCAGGGCGGCGACCGAGGAATCGACTGTATGCATCGAGTTCGTCGGTGCACTCCTCGGCCAAGTCCTTCAGTTTGTTGATTGGACCGATGACCGATGTCACGTCGGGAATCTCGTCGAGAGTGCACGACACCGTGCCACCGAAACCACCCGATGCTGGCCGGTAGGAAAACTCGAGATTCTTCGCGGGCCGCCGCACCTTGATGCCGTCGCCGAATCGAGTCCGATATCGCAATAGGAACAGCTGATCAAATTGAGGCTGACAGCGCATTGCCGCGGTCCGCAAAGGAACGTATGGGTGGTGGCGTAGGTAGCTGAGTGCCCACTCTGCGGGGATCCGCTGCCCCTCACCCACAAGCCTTCCGATGCCGATTTGAAGCGCGAGGGACACCTCCCAACGGTTCTCCTCGGGGTCCCACGCGACCGGCTCGAGGTCGGCGTTGACAAGACACAATGCTTCAATGAAGTCGACCAATTCGCCTGCGTAACCTGCGAACGAGTAGTTGTCGCCGTAGATCGCGAGGAGGCGTCTGATCTCGGCGACGAGAACCGGGACTTCGGGGTTGTCCAAGTCTGATCCCAGGTCGACCAGAAGTCGTCGCTCGAGGCCGTACAAGAACAGGAACACGTAACCGATGTAGGCGGACTCGTCCCGGCGACCGTTGATCAGCCAGATCAGGTATGCAGCACGGGCGCGCTTGTCCAGACGATCGTACGACGGCCAGTAGCCCATCGTGCTCCCTGCCCAGTCGGGACGCTTCCAGTTAACGGGAAACCGGGGATCGATCAGGCACGGCTCGACTTGGGATTGGTCCGCCGATCGAGCACCACTGCCCACATATACCATCCCACCCGCAACTGGGCGGCCACCGACGATGATGCTCCCGCCGGCCGGAACCCACGTCGCCAAGCCCCTCGTCGGGCGCACAGGCGACGATGCGGGTCGTGTCGTCGCCTGTTGCCGAGAGGGGGAGTCGCTGTGCGCGGTCCGCGCCGAGGCCGGAACCGACGGAGTCGAGAGCGGTGGCCGGCCGTGATGTGAAGCCCGTCTTCTGCCGAATAGCTTGCCCAGGCCCATCAGACTCCTATCTCTCACGCCCTTCCACGGCGCCATCGCCGCCACGCGGTCGCCTCAGCAGCTCGGATTCGGCAGCGTGTCTTCTTCGTCGGACCGAATACTTCTAACACGCCCAAGACTTCGTCGCGTAACCTCCTGCGATTCCGGTCTGTCCGAGAGGACCCCAGACCTATTCTTCAGAACGTCGCGCCTCATGGTGCACGCCGCGCCGAGTTAGCACCCGTCGACTTCAGGTGCGCGCGACCAGGAAGCTGCGGAGGTGGTCGGTCAGGGTCTCTGGCTGGTCGATGGGGATGGTCGATGGGGATGAGGGTGTAGCTGTCGTCGATCCAGGCGAGTTGGGTGTTGCCGAAGTGGTCGGCGAGTCGTTGGGCGTGGGTGGGGGGCATGAGCTTGTCTTCTCGTGCCCAGATGATGAGGACCGGGCCGGCGAAGCTGCGCTGCTGGTCGGCCCAGGAGAGCAACTGCTGGGGTTCGGGGACGGTGCGGAGGTACTTGGCGAGGTCGCGGCGGACCTTGGGGTTGTGGCGCAGCGGACCGATCCAGGTCCCGAACAGGTCCTCGGGAACCCGCTGTTCGGACAGGGCGCCGAAGACCACGGGGAGATGGCGGATCCAGCGCCGGCGCAACAACTGGGCGACCAGGAAGGTGCCCCCGGGCAGCGCCGCGGTGGCGCACAGCAGCCGGCCCGGCGCCCCGGGCGGGTAGTTGTCGAAGGCCTCACAGGAGACCAGGACCAAGTTGGCGACACGATCCGAGCCGCCGGGGCTGATGAGGAGCGGCGCGCCGCCCCAGTCGTTGCAGACCAGCGTGACCCGCTGCAGGTCCAGTGCGGCGAGGAACTCGGCGAGGAGGGTGGCGATCGCCGGCAGGGACAGGTCGGCGCCGTCGGGCATCGGCGCGCTGTGCGCGCCGAACGGCAACTCCGGGACGACGCAGCGGTAGCGATCCCCCAGGCCCTCGACGACGGCGTCCCACAGGGAGCCACCCATCAACACCCCGTGCAGCAACACCACCACCGGCCCATTGCCGCCGCTGTCGGAATGCATGAGGCCGGCGGATGTGGGGCCCTGAAGCTGCATCCCCAGACCTCCTCGCCGGTGAGGGTCAAATCGGCAGATCGTCGACGCCGAGTCGCGGGGATCACGGTACCGGGGTCCGCCTCTGGCAGGTGCAGGTGTCCACGTCGACCTGGAATCGGGTGCAAAGGCCCAAAAAGAATGGGACCCCGTGCGTTCCGGGGTCCCGTTGCCGCGGTATTTCGGCTGCATTCGGCTGTCGCCTACTAGCCGAACCGACAGGCATCCCCCACGATAGGCGCTTGGGCCTATGGCCGCAACGATCGCGCCCGCTCAGAACAGGACGATCTCATTGGTGTAGCGGCGGCCGCTGTGGGTGGTCGCGTTGGTGTTGTTCGGCAGCGTGCGCACTGCGGCCAGCCTGGAGCCGAGGACGCCGAGGCGGCGATCGCCCTCGACTACCCGTCGCCTGATGCCCGCTACCAAGTCGGCGACTTGGATCGCCTGAGTCGTGAGAGAGCTTCCGTAGTAGACGCTGGGGTGCAGCGGCAGCCGCCGCGAGAGCACGAAGCTCGCCACGCACTAGCTGACGTGCGCGTCGAGTCCGTAGCCGGACCAGTCCGAGACGATGAGGCCTGTCTCGCCGTGGTGGGCACACTCAACTGCGAAGTGCTCCACGAGGGCTTGCATCTGTAGCGGCGCCGTCGTCTCCAGAGTCATGGGGTGATGCATCCGCTTCTTGTTGATGCTCACCGTGTAGACGGTGCAACTCAGCAGTCGGAGGATTTGCAGCGTCTCATCCACAAGATCGCGATTCTTGCGACGCTTCCAGGGGTTCGGCCTGATCGTCTCTGTCGCTTTGACCTCCCACTTTGTCGGATCGCCACGCGACGCGAAGAAGCGCGCCTTGACACCCGCGAACTTGCGGCTCAGCGCCGGGGCGTTCGCCGCCGGGATCGAGAAGCCGCCGATCACGACCGCGCCCGAGCTGTCACGAAGGGCGGGCTTGCCCGAATCGTCTAGGAACAGCACACGGGCACTCATGAGCGCTGCACGTTACGGGCTCACGGTGACAGTGCCAGCGCTGGGTGTGCCCGGATCTCGGACCACTGCGCGCGGGCCTGGCGGTGGGGTTCGGTGGCTGCTGCTTCGTCCAGGACATCGAGGCGCATCCTGTCCGAAGCCGCCCGCTCGGCGATCACGTCGGGAAGGTCCTACCAGGCATCTCGACGACGGCCGTAACGGCGGGTCCCCGCACTCGGCTAGACCGATGCCTGACTCTTCAGGTGACTCGCGCAAGGGTTGGCTCGAGGTCAGGATCGGCCGATCGGAGCTTTCGGCGCCAGCAGGATCGCTTCGAGGGAGTCGACGCGTCTGGGGGCAGCGTCAGGGCGAAGGCTCGCCGAACGGAGAAGTCGCCAAGGTCGCACGCGTATTCGACGGCGCGTGCAGAGCGATGGGCCTCGGAGGAGCCCCAAGCCTTGGCCGCCCAAGCCCGAAGCGGGGCATGGCGTCGGAGACTGCTGTCGGTAGCGAGATCCAGCAGGCGGTTGCCATGCTCTTTGCCCAACCGAAGTTGGCTGGCAACTCGACAGAGGTGGAGCTCGCCTGCGGCGGATCGCGCCGTAGGGCTCGCCGTCGCCTGGTCAACGAGCCAGTCTTGATCAAGCTCCTGACGATTGTGGGGATGGCCAACGACTGCCGAGAGGTAGTGACCCACGCTGAGCGGTATTTCTTGTAGCAACTGCGGTTGCTCATAGAGGATCGGTAGCGCGAGCGGACTCTGCGCAGATCTGAGCGAACCCAAATGGAACTTGACGAGGGTCAAGTCCGGTGTGTCTCGCTGGAGTTCGTCCCGAAGTTCGCCGGCAGCTCTCTGCGGTGGTCGGAACCCCGCGCCGGGTGAAGTCAGATAGGCGATCTGCCCGTGCTGGATGATGTGCTCGGCAGCTGCGCTGCCCTTCGGATGAACCTCCACCTTCGAGGCGTTGACTTCAAGTCCGAGATCTGACGCCAACGCGGCGTAGACCTCGAGAACCTCCGGCCACTCCGTCTCGGCTCCGAGAAACATCCAACTGTCGTCCGTGTACCGGATGTGGCCTCGGACCCGGCAGGAGATCGCCGTGTCAAGCTCCATCAGGACGATGTTCCCTAGCAACCCGGACGCCTCGGGCCCGACGGGCAGACCACCTGGCGCGCCCATGGGCTCGAGGTCACGCAATAGATCACCGATGAGGGTGACGGCGCCCTGCGGCGAACCCGCCTGGCGCAGAGCATCCATGACGACCTCGGGTTCAACCGAGGGGTAGTAGTTCCTCAGGTCGGCAACGGCCATCGCATTGCAACCCGCCGCTGCGAGTAGCTCCCGTGCGCGCTCGCGCCGCAGCCCGAAAGCCACTCGCACGTCCTGCACGGACCACGCCGGCGGATCGTCCGCAAGCCGATAGCTGAACACGTCGGGGCCAAGCGCCGCTTCGACCGCGAGCGCAACACGTCCGACAACGATCCGGAGATGGAGATCGTCGTACGGGTTGAGCCACGCCATCTTGCGGACCTCGCCCTTGCCGCTCTTCGGCAGTGGGAACGTGTGGGCGACGGACGGGCAGCGCCCCTCCTGTGAGCGGCTGATCAGGCGCTGACGCACCAACTCGGGAGCCGCAATGAAGTCGGCCCATCCGTCAACGTCCGGCAGATCCCGCCTGCCGACCCAGGGAGCGCCCGCCCGCAAGTTGACTGAGACTTCGTCCAACGTCGGCGGGTGGCCGCCGTCGTGGGGACATAGGGAGCCCACGATTCCTCCTTTGCGCCAGCGAGCGCTAGAAGAGCCGGTCGGCTAGGACGGTGCCGGGGCGTTCGGCTTCGAGACCGAGTTTCCACATGATGTATGTGGCGGTCGCCCGCCTCGTGGGCATGCGTGTGACTACTTCGTTGTCTGCCATGCAGATGCCTTGCCAATCGGGGTTCGTCTTGCGCCAGTCGATGTCGGCGAGTCCCTTGAGGGAATCGGTCCAGTGCCCGTTGGCGTGGTCATGCGCGGCGCGGGCTGCGGCGCCGGCGAAGCCGAGAGCCCACAGTGACAGCGCGTAGGACGACACGTATACCTGGCGTGCCTCCTGCGCCTTCATGTCACCGTCGAGGATGTGGCACCAGGGTGCGACAAGATCGGTGAGGCGGGTCCAGTAGTCGACCGCCTGGGTTGTCAGCTCGCTTACTTGCTCTGCGGGGAGCTTCTCGGATGGGTTACCGAGGAGTTGAAGGTTGGCCTGTTGCAGACCCGAGAGGGTGGCGAACTTCGGCGAGCGCACCGACAGCGACACGCGCTCTTTGTCGATGCGGTCCTCGAACAGTGGGACTCCCTCGAGGCACGCCATGGTGATGCGGTTGATCGGCAGTCGGTGGTCGAAGAGGATGTCGAGAGACTTCGACGTCTTGCGCACGGTGCGGTTGAGGTCAGAGAAGATCTGCTGGCTGCGCTCCAGGCCGCCGTCGGGCAGCACGACCACCGAGATGGTGTCCTCCGCGAGCTTCGGGTCCTGTCGCAGCGCCTCGGAGATGCCCGCCACGCGGTGCTGGCCGTCGTTGATCACATACTTCGCCTCCAACGGCAGGACCAGGTTGCCGATGTCGGCTCCCTCCTCGACGGGACGGAAATCGACCTCGTCGGAGTCAACCGAGACGGTGATCGAGGAGAAGATGTAGTCATCGTGGTCCAGCACGTACTCGGCGATCTCGGGGACCCGCTTGGCGATCAGCGTTCTCTGGGAACGGTTCTCTGGCGTCAGCTCGAGCATCTTGTCGGGGTCGAAGGTGAAGAGCTTCGTGACTGCCCCGAACGGGAGCGTCGCCGTGTAGTAGTTGGTCGTGCCCATCCGGCCTCGGGTCGCGGGGACCTGAAAGGTGGGCCGGAGGCGGCTGCTAAAGCTTGCTGATGTCATCGGATCTCCTCTGAGCTTGGTCAGTCAACGGCCGAGCAGCGATTTCGCCACCCGGCACCGGTACTCTACCAGATACGTCGCACTATTGCAACTAGTACGTCTCAAAGAGTCGCAAGTACGTCGACTTGGATGAGCAATTGGGACATCAGACTGCTCCTGCCTCTCCGCATGAGAGATTCATGATCGGACTGGATCACTGCACTCCGATGCAGCACCCGGCGTTACCTCGGACGGCAGAGGAGGACCTCACACCATCACCGGCACCAAATCGGAGCGACTTCGGCGCATTGCTCAGCGGATCTCAAGTGCGCTAGAGGGCATCAGGGAGAGATCGGCGCCGTCGGGCATCGGCGTGGTGTGCGCGCCGAACGGCAGTTCCGGGACGACGCAGCGGTAGCGGCATCTCTGCGTGCCGCGACCGTGAGGACGACGTTCGTCAGGGACGGTCGGCTTCGAGGGTGCGGGTGACGGCTCGGCGGATCCATGACGACACCGAGCGGTCGTCGGCCTCGGCGGCGGCTCTGACCTGCTCGAGGACATCGGGCGGGAACCGCACCGGGACCGGATCGGTCATCGGCTCCTTGCGTCGCCGGGGCGGGCCCTGGGGAATCTGGTTCTCGGACCTGCCGTAGAACTCGTGCTCCTCGGCGGGGGTCATCGTGGAGTCGTTCATCGGTCCTCCAAGTAGCGGGTGGCGAGGTGCGCTGTGGCGACGTAGCAACCGATCGGCCGACACTTCGTCGGGTCGCCGGAATCCGGGGGTGCCAGGGGACGACGAGAACAGTGCCGCTGACTTGCGCAACCATCAGCCAGTGGGCCGGCGGTTTGGCCGGATAGAACAGCGGGTCATTGCGCCACACGTCGTGGATGTCGTCGATTCCGAGCGCTTCATGCTTGAACAGGTGCGGTGCCTGCCTGGTGATCTCGAACGGGTCGTCCTCATCGAGTAGGTCTATGTCGAACAGGCCATCCTCCCACGAAAGTGTAATACAGACGAATACGAATTGTCTGCGGCCGGCGAACTCGGGTCCTGCTCATCTCGGCAAGACGATCGACGAACCCGCGGAACCGCGGGACTCCTGAGCGCCTCGGAAACCGATCACCGCAACTGCCGGCACCATGGCGAGGCCCCTCGCCGAAACCATAAGCCCCGCCATTTCCGGCTAGCCAGAAAGGCGGGGAGGAATGTCGACATCTTACCGGCGTTAGCCGGCGCGCACATGGCTACTGAGGTCGGCTGCCGAGTCGGCAGGCAGCGGAACAGCCGTACGCCGCAGCGCCCGGAGCCGCGGCGGGAGTGAGGATAGGGAGGCAGACATGGCCAGGGGCAGGACCATCCACTTCCTCATCACGTATGACCGCTCGAATAGGCAACTCCTCAATCTGGAGCGGCTCCACAACGGCAAGAAGGCCGTCGACACCTACGGCGAGCGGGAGCGCGAGTACGCGGACCGGCCGCAGATCGAGGTGGTGTTGCTCGGCGCCGGTTCCGAGGTTGCCATCCGCGTGACTCGTCCCGTCTACTCCCGGACGGAACCGTCGTCGACGGAGCGGATCGCCGAACTACCGGGCATCTCCGCCGAGGCCGCCGTCCGCTGAGACGCCTCCGCGGCATCTCCATCGCCCCGCTGGGCAGCGCGGCGATGGGGCACAGCAGCCGGCCCGGCGCCCCGGGCGGGTAGTTGTCGAAGGCCTCACAGGAGACCAGGACCAAGTAGGCGACACGATCGGACCCGCCGGGGCTGATGACGAGCTGCGCGCCGCCCCAGTCGTTGCAGACCAGCGTGTCGTTGCCGACCAGCGTGACCTGGTGCAGGTCCAGTTCGGTGAGGAACTCGGCGAGGATGGTGACGATCGCGGCAGGGACAGGTCGGTGCCGTCGGGCATCGGCGCGCTGTTCGCGCCGAACGGCAGCTCCGGGACGACGCAGCGGTAGCGATTCCGCAGGCCCTCGGTGACGGTGTCCCACAGGGAGCCACCCATCAACGCCCCGTGCAGCAACACCACCACCGGCCCGTCGCCGCCGGAGTAGGAATACATGAGGCCGGCTGACGTGGGGCCCTGAAGCTGCATCACGATTTCCTGGCCGTCACGAGTCAGCGCCGAACTCCACGGTGGCGATCAGGACGCGAGATAGTTCGTGTCGTCCCGCACATATCCGAATCGTCGTTCGTCCAGTTGGTGGTTCCAGAGGCGGTGAGTCGGGACGCGCAGCGGCCACTGCCGAGAGGCGGACCCCACCCACGTGGCCGTCTCGACTCGCCTACCGGCGTCGAGGGCTACCTCGATTGCCGGAACCAGGTCGGTATCGGCCGAGACGATCACGGCGACGTCGTAGCGGTCGTCCCGGGCGCCGAGAGCGATGTCGATGGCCATGAGCACGTGGTAGGCGTTCTGGTAGTCAAGGAAGACCGCGATGCGCGTCACCAGTCCATCACCTCACGAAAAAGATAAGCCCCGCCATTCCCGGCTAGCCGGAAAGGCGGGGAGGAATGTCAGCATCTTACCGGTTTTTCGTGGACGCGCAAGTAGCTGCTGGGTGCGCCGTCTCATCAGGATTGCGACCGCGGACGCCTGGAGTCGTCGCGACGAGGACCGGGCCGGCGAAGCTGCGCTGCTGGTCGGCCCAGGCGAGCAGCTGGTGAGGTTTGGGGACGGTGCGTAGGTAGGTCGCGGCGGACCTTGGCGTTGTGGCGCAGCGGACCGATCCAGCTCCCGAACAGGTCCTCGGGAACCCGCTGTTTGAACAGGGCGCCGAAGAGGGGAGGGCTCGTTGCAGACCAGCGTGACCTCATGTGGGTCCAGTTCGGTGAGGAACTCGGCGATGAGGGTGGCGATCGCCGGCAGGGACAGGTCGGCACCATCGGGCATCGGCGTGGTGTGCGCGCCGAACGGCAACTCCGGGACGACGCAGCGGCAGCGGTCCCGCAGGCCCTCGATGACGGTGTTCCACAGGGAGTCACCCATCAACACCCCGTGCAGCAACACCACCACCGGCCCATCGCCGCCGGTGTCGGAGTACATGAGGCTGGCGGACGTGGGCCCGCGAGCTGCATCCGCGGACCTCCTTGCCGGTGGGCGTCGTGCCCTATTGGGGATGCTGTTCGCGTAGCCAGTCCCGGGCGGCGTGGTGGGCGAGAGTGATGCGCCCCCAGCCTGCGGGAAGGATCATGCCGGCGCGTAGTAGTCGCTGCCGGTAGACGCCGGCGTAGCTGGTGGTGGCGCCGAGGCGGTCGGCGATGTCGGTGAGCTTCGACTCAGCGTCGTCCTGAGCCATCGCCAGTAGGAATCGTCGGTCCACGTCCGAGAGCGTTCTCCAGGTGGGGGCAAAGACCATCCGGCCAATACGCCGCTGAGCCTCGGCGATTCCTGCTGTGACGTGCTCGTCGGTGATGACCGGGGAGTTGATGTCCGCTTGCCAACTATGGAACCCGACGAGCTGGACCATGAATGCGTATCCAGAGGTTGCGGCGGCGGCGCGTTCGAGAGCTGTGGAGTCGATGGAGCGACCGTGCTGGCTGATCGGTTCGGCGATGGCGCGCCGGGTCGCCTGCGGGTTCAGTCGGTCGATGTCGTAGCGAGAGCAGCGTTGCAGGAACGTGATGGCGTCGTCGGAGAGCAGGGTGTCCTCGATCTGGGGAAGGGCGGCGCCGATGAACGCGACCGGCCGCTCCTCGCGGCGCGACACATGCTGGAGGACCGAGCCGAACTCGCGGATCTCGTCGACGTCGCCACTCTGCATCTCGTCGACGGTGATCAACAAGCCCGTCTTTTGCTCAGCGAGAGCGTCGCCGAGATCGGACAGGGCTCCCCGGAGGTCGTACTCGGCTTGGGGTGTTGGGACGGTCGCGAGTCCGACGCCGAACCCTGCGGCGGTCGCGCTGCTGAGGCGGCGCTTGGGTTCCGCCGGCCCGATTTCTTCGAGGAGATCGGATGCCGCGCGGGTGAGACGATCGGAGAGTCCCACCGATGAGGCGCTGTCGGACCGCGCGAGCCATCCCCGGCTCCGGGCGAGGTCCTCGACGGCATTGAGCATCACCGTCTTGCCGGCGCCCCGCACGCCGATGAACAGGGCTGTGTAGTCCGGATGGGTCGGACCGGCGGCGAGGGCGTCGCCCACGCTGTCGAGAATGGCGTCGCGCCCGGCAAGCACCGGTGGCGAGGTTCCGAAGCTCGGCGAGAAGGGGTTGCGGACGGCCAATCGGTTCTCCTCGCTGCTTGCGGCGCAACACGAGTCTAGCCGTTTGTGGGCTTTATGATCTTTGTTTCCTTTATTAGTTTTGAAATCTTTAGTGTTCGGGCCTCTACTGGGGGTTATATCGGATGGTGCCGACGCGGGCGGTGAGAGGATGTCGCCGCCGCCGTGGGTTTGCCAGTGTTCGACGTTCTCAGGGTCAGGCTTGCGGGTGAGGATCGCTCGGAGCGCTTCCTCCGGCGTCATGCCGTCAGGTGGGGCGATGGGCTCGTCTCGTGGTGGCGTCTAGGGTGCGGGATCCCCCTGACGAGAGGTGGACGCAGATGCGGATCACATTGACCAACGTCATCGTCGACGACCAGGCCAAGGCCGTCGCCTTCTACACCGAGGTCCTCGGATTCCAGAAGTATCACGACGTACCCGTCGGGGAGTATTCGTGGCTCACCGTGGTCTCCCCGGAGCAGCCTGACGGGCCGGAACTGCTGCTCGAGCCCGCAGCGCACCCGGCCGCCAGGGCATCCCGCGACGCTCTCACCGCCGACGGGGTCCCATCTGCACAGTTCACCGTTGACGACGTTCATGCCGAGCACGCGCGGCTGCTTGCTGCCGGCGTGGAGTTCGCTCAGCCGCCCACCGATGTCGGCACCGTTGTGATGGCGGTCTTCGATGACACCTGCGGGAACCTGATCCAGATCGTGACCCCGGCTCCAAGACCTGCATAGCGGCGCGGCCGGAGTTCACCGTGGTGGGACGTCGCTCAATCGTCCGTCCACGGGTCGAGGAGATCGACGCCCACATCGGTGAAGTCCCCGGTGTTGCGCGTTGCCACCGCCATGCCGCGGGATCGGGCTATGGCTGCAATCTGGGCATCCGCCAGGGCGATCGGGTGACCGGCGGCACGGCGATCTGCGGCGATCGCCGCATACGCACGAGCCGCATCGCTGTCGAACGGCAGGACGCGACCGGCGAATCCTCACGAATGAGGGTCCCTCTGTCGGCCTCGATGGGCCAGACTTGAGGTCTCATGAGTGCCGAGCCCGTCACGGATCGCATCTATCTTCGGGACGCCGATTGCCGGACGTTCGATGCCGTTGTCGTGGCGGTGGAGGACGGCGGGCGGGTGGCGCTGGATGCGACGGCGTTCTATGCCACCGGGGGCGGACAGCCGCATGACACCGGGACGCTGGCCTGGGACGGGGGGTCGGCGGCGGTGACCGACGTGCGGGGGCATGGGGCGGTGGTGTGGCACACGCTGGAGGGGGACGTGCCGGCGACCGGCGCTTCAGTGCGGGGGACTCTGGACTGGGAGCGGCGCTATGCGCTGATGCGCACGCACACCGCGCTGCACATCCTGTGCGGGGTGATCTACAACACCTGGGGGGCGGCGGTGACCGGGGGGAACATGGAGCCGCTGCGGGCGCGGATGGACTTCGAGTTCGGGCCGCTGCCGGAGGGGTTCGGCGCCGAGGTGGCCGAGCTGGTGAACGCCGAGATCGCCGCCGACCGCCCGGTGGAAGTGTCGTTCTGGCCGCGGGCCGCCGCGCTGTCCGACGCGGACCTGATCCGCACCAAGGTGAACCTGATCCCCGAGTCGGTGACCGAGATCCGGGTGGTGGACATCGTGGGCCTGGACCGCCAGGCCGACGGCGGCACCCACGTGGCCTCCACCGCCGAGGTGGGCCGCTTCGAGGTCACCAGGACCGAGTCCAAGGGCAAGGCCAACAAGCGCCTGCGCATCGCCCTCAGCGACGCCTGAGGCGAGCGCTGAGCCCGATCCTGGCGGCCTCCCCGGCCTCCGGTTCCGAACCACGAACTGCTCGGATTACGAACGCAAAGGTGCTCGGATTCCGAAAGAAATAGTGCTCGAATTGCGAAAGTTCAGTGCTAGGGTTGTGCGGTGATGGATCGTGTCGTGCGTCGTGTGCTGGGGCTGGTGCTGGCTCGGCTTGCTGAGGAGCCGGTGGTTGCGCTGCAGGGGCCGCGCACGGTCGGTAAGTCGACGCTGCTGGGTGAGGTCGCCGCCCGGCACGGCGTCGCGGTAATCGACCTCGATGAGCCGGCGGTGCGTGACGCGGTGAGGGCGGATCCGGGAACCTTCACAGCAGGTGCGCCGCCCGTGTGCATCGACGAGTTCCAGAAGGCTCCCGTGGTGCTCGACGCCATCAAGGCCGAACTCAACAGGCGCCTGGGGCCCGGCCGCTTCGTCCTCTGTGGCTCGACCCGATTCGACGCGCTGCCCCGTGCCGCGCAGGCCCTCACGGGACGTATCCACGTCATCGATCTGCTGCCGTTCTCCCAGGGAGAGATGGACGGTCGCGTGGAGGGCTTCCTTGCCGTGGCGATGACCACGCCCGACCTGCTGGTGAGTGCGCGTCGCTCGGCGACGAGCCGCGACGATTACATCGAACGGATCTGCCGCGGCGGGCTGCCGCTGGCCGTCGCCCGGCAGGCCGAGTCCCGCAATCGCTGGATCGATGACTACGTACGCGTCTCTCTGGCCCGCGACGTGACGGAGTTGGCGAGAATCCGCCAGGGGGCGCTGCTGCCGGCGCTGCTGCGGCGCCTCGCCGCGCAGACGGGGCAGGTCCTCAACATGGCCACTGCCGGCAGGGGTGCGGGTCTCGACCCCCGCACTGCCGAGACTTACACCAAGCTGCTGGAGGATCTGTTCCTCGTGCGGCGTCTGGGAGCGTGGGGGCGCACTCTGCGGGCGCGCACCGCCGCGACCCCGAAGATTCACGTTCTCGACAGCGGTGTGGCGGCGCGGCTGCTGGGTCTGAGCCCGGCGAGGTTGGGGCGGCTCGATCCGGCTGCGCTGAGCGAGTTCGGGCACCTGCTGGAGACCTTCGTCGTGGGCGAACTCCTCAAGCAGGCGTCCTGGACCGGCGACATCGCCGGCGTCGGCCATTGGCGGACCCACGACGGCCACGAGGTCGATCTCGTCATCGAGCACCACGACGGCTCGGTCACCGCGTTCGAGGTCAAGTCCGCCGCACGGGTCACCACGCGGGACCTCCGGGGCCTGCGAACCCTCCGGGATGCCCTAGGGGAGGGATTCAACAGCGGGATCGTCCTGCACACCGGCGAACTCACCTACCGACTCGACGACCGGATCATCGTCGCGCCCATCGACCTGCTGTGGAGCGAGCACCGCTGACGTGATCGCAACGATCGTTTCGGTCGGCTACCAGGGGCGCAGCGTCGACGAGTTGATCGACGTGCTCCGGGCCGGCGCGGTGAAGCTTCTCGTCGATGTCCGTCTGAACCCGATCTCGCGCAAGGCGGGATTCTCCAAGAACCCGCTGAGCCAGGCCCTCGCCGAAGCCGGCATCCGGTACCGCCACGAGCGGTCGCTCGGGAACCCCCGGGACAACCGTGACCCGTTCGACCGGGAGCGGTGCGAGGCCTATCTAGTGGCGAACGGCTCCGAGGTGCTTGCCGAGATCATGGAGTTGGCCAGGTCCACCCGGATCGCCCTGCTGTGCTACGAGCGCCAACACCGCGACTGCCACCGCTCGTGCATCCTGGATGTCGCCGCGCAGCAGCACGCCGTCCGTGTGCTGAAGTCGTGACCAGCCCAGGAGCGGCGGCAGCCGGGCAGCCGAGGCTCGGCGGCTGGGAGCGGCCGTGTACCTCCGCGCCGACTACACGCAGCCCAAGGCGTCGCGCACGGCGGTGATCCCGTCGAGCACATAGGTGGCAGAGCCGCCGTCGCCGATGTCGCTGCCCGGGACGTAGTCGACGTACAGCGTCCCCCCCGATGCTGCCTGGATTACGCGTGCGATGAAGTTGCTATCGGGGTCCGCGAACAGGGTGCTCGCCGATTCCTCGTTGCTCCACCAAGTGTAGAGATCCGTCTCTGGTGATTCCCATTCCGCCAGCCGGTAGGCGAGGCTAGACGAGTCGTTGTCGTAGTCGTTGAAGATCAGAAGGCTCGTACCGAAGAACACCTCCAAGGTGGTGCCTGTGCAGCGAATGACCAGGAAGTGCGGGCTCTCCCACTCATAGCCGGAGTCTGACTCTGCGGCGAGGGCGTAGCCCTCGAAGTTGCCTGCCGTGTTCGCGCCATCGAAGAATTCCCACCCGCCTGTCCCCGCTGTTCGAGCTGTGGTGTTGGTCGTGGTGTCGCCGCCAGCGGGCGAGGAGGAGCTCTGGACGCGGACGGGCCCGGTGTAGTACCACTCCCCGACCGGGGCGTCGGCAGCCAGGTGGCGGGGGCGAGGGAGGCGTTGGCCAGCCCAAGAGCCGTCCGGTTGCTGGTACTGCCACCCCAACTCGACACGACCATCCGCGAGCGGCCGAGCCATGATGCGCACGGTCCTGGAGTTGGGTTCTTGGCCGCCCACCGCCGTGGCTGGCAGGAGAACAGCGAGCGCCGTCAGGGCGACGAATGCGGGGGCGAGGCGTTTCACGGCCAGTCCTTTCGGGCGAGAACTCAACGGCGCGAAAACGAGCCGCAGCGAAAGGATGGGGCCTCAGGGTCTGGTGATATCCTCTTGGCTCAGTGAAGACATCTGTCGAAGTAGATCGAGATATTGCTGCGCAGGCGGCGGAGATTCTTGGCACGACGACGCTGCGCGACACCATCGATGCCGCGCTGCGGGAGATCGTCAACGCGCGGCGCCGGCTGGAAGTTGTGGCACTCTTGGCCGAGGAGGGCCGGTTCGATTTCGGGGCAGCCGAGCGGGCGTGGGGCCGGTGGCGGCTAGGTGGCACGGGCCACCTTCCTGGCCGACACGAGCGTCCTCGCCCGCCTCTCCAAGCTGGCGGTGGCGACTGCGGTGTCCCCGTTGATCTTCGACGGGGACGTGGCCGTCTGCGCGCCTGTGGTCTTCGAGCTCGGATTCAGCGCCCGGAACGGCGCGGATCACGAAGCGTTGCTGAGCCGGATGGACGCCTTCGAGTCGGTTCCGGTCACCGACGGCGCCCATCGACGATCCATCGACATCCAGGGCCGGCTCGCCGAGCAGGGCGGACACCGGGCGATCTCGCTGGTGGACGCCCTCGTGGCCGCTGTCGCGGAGAGCCGTGACCTGACGGTGCTGCACTACGACGCCGACTTCGAGGCCATTGCCCGCATCACCGGCCAAGCCCACCGCTGGGCGGCGGAGCGGGGCACGGCGGATTGACACCCGCCCCGGCGGGCGCCGGTCAGGGACGATCCGACTGGGTTCGCGGGCGTCCTCGGCGCTGGATGCTCACGCCCCGTCGAATTGGGGGTCAATGGCGACCGACGAATTCCCGAGAAACACGACCAGCACTGGGCTGGGGTCCCGAACGTCCAGCAGGCGTCCCTGTTCAGGGACCGAGCGCAGTGATGGGTACGACTGTGGCGCCGTCGGGGTGTTCGTAGCCGTAGCCGCCCGCGGTGATCACCAGCAAGCGGGACGGTTGGGCTGTGCGATCGGTGTCGATGTTGTCGGCTAGGCGCCTGAGCGATCGGACGGCTCTGTTGATGCCGGCCTCGCCGCCGAGCTTGATCTCCGCGGCCAGCCAGCGGCCGTCGGGTCGCCTCACGATTGCGTCCACCTCGAGTCCGTTGCTGTCCCGGTAGTGGGACAGCTCGCAGCCGGTGGCCTGGCCGTAGATGCGCAGGTCGCGGACGACCAACGACTCGAAGAGTTGTCCGGCGAACCGAAGGTCGACCATGACCGCTTCGACGGTGGAGGCCAGCGCCGCGGCGGCCAGTGACGGGTCCGCCAGATGGCGCTTCGAGGATCCCCGCAGTTGGGCGCGCGACATGATGTGCGGCTTCCATGCCGGTAGGTCCTCGATCACGAACAGGCGCTCGAGTGCCGCCACGTACGAGGCGACCGTGAGACGGTGGACCGGCCCGATGTCGGCGTCCTCGCCGTCCTCGCCGGCGGTGTCGGCTGCGAGGGTCGTGAAGCTGGCCTCGGAGGCGGTGTTGCGCGCCAGGGACTCCAGGAGGCGCCGGACGCCTGCGGGGCTGCGGGAGACGCCGTCGACGCGGGAGACGTCAGTGCGGCTGATCTCGTCGAGATAGCCCCGCAGCAGGCGCAGCGACGTGGCCTGGTCGGCGGTGGTTCTGACAAGGTTCGGCCACCCGCCGCGGCAGGCCATCTCCATGATGTCGCCGAGGCGGTGCCCGGAGTCGCCGGCGCCTCGCCGGCCGACTTCGAAGAGGCGTGCGAGCGAGACGCTCCCGCTGGATTCGCCGGACTCGAACAGGCTCATGGGGCGCATCCGCACGCGCAGCACCCGCCCGGTGCCGGAGTGGCGGGTGATGTCGTCGGGCGGGTCGGCGGACCCGGTCAGGATGAACTGTCCCGGCCGCCCCCGGTCGTCGCACGCCCGCCGCATCGGGTTCCAGATGCCCGGTGCCAGTTGCCACTCGTCGAGCAGGCGCGGCGGTGTGCCCTCCAGCAGCACCGCGGGGTCCACGTTGGCCGCCAGCCGGGCACTCACAGTTGCGTCCAGCAGTTGCTCGCTGGCCGCGAACCGTTTGGCGGTCGAGGTCTTGCCGCAGGCCCGGGGACCCTCGATCAGCACCGCAGGCGCGGCGGCCAGCGCGTCCCGCATCTCGGCGTCCACGACACGCGGGAGGTAACCGGTCGGTCCAAGATCCTCGTTCACGGCGCGTTCAGCAGATCCTCCAGCTTGTCCGGGTGCATCGAGTATAGTCTGGACATCAACTTATGGATGCTCAATACATCAATAAATAGATACTTAGAGCATTAGCGGATAGGCAGCCACCACCGACTGGAGAATTCTCCCGTCATTCCGGCGAAGGCCGGAATCTAGGCTCCGGCGACACGATTCGCGCCGCCGCAGTCGACTGCAAAGCGCCTGCTCAGCGCCTATCCGCTAACGCTCTTAATGTCTTGCCGACGATCTGAGGGGGAGAGACGGAGCGCTCGTCGGTACGATCCTCGCCGATGGGTGAGTCAGACGCTGCTGGCGGGGCTGGGCCGGCTTCGGCGCGGACTCGGGTTCGACGGGGTGCGCCGCGGGCCCGGTATGAGCGGGACGAGGTGCTGGGGATCCTGGATGCCGGGCTGATCGCGCATGTGGGGGTGACGACGCCCGATGGGCCGCTGGTGCTGCCGATGGCGTACGGGCGGGACGAGGAGCGGCTTTACCTGCACGGCGCCGCCGCGAACCATCTGCTCGGCACGGGGGAGGGCGGGGAGATCTGCGTCACCGTCACGCACCTGGACGGGCTGGTGATGGCCCGCACGCCGTTCCACAACTCGATGAACTATCGCTCGGTGGTGGTGCGAGGGAAGGCCGCGCGCATCGACGGCGAGGAGCGCAAGCGCTACGCCCTGCAGCTCATCACCGACCACGTCGTGGCCAACTGGGACACGTCCCGGCCGCCGTCGGGGATCGACCTGCGGCGGACTCTGGTGCTGGAGCTGCCGCTGGCGGAGGCGTCGGCCAAGGTGCGCACCGGCGACCCGATCGACGAGCCCGAGGACATCGCCGGGCCGTGGTGGGCCGGTGTGGTGCCCGTCAGCACCCGCTTCGAGGCGCCGGTGGTCTCCGCCGACTACACCGGTGACGCCGGGCCGCCGGCGGCGGTCGCGGATCTCGCCGGTCGCAGCCCCGACGACCGGGCGCCACCAGCCCGTAGGTAGGGGGCGCGGTGAGGTTCGGTGGCACTGTCGAGTTGCACCTGCACATGGACATCTGCATGTCCTTCGAGGCGGTGGCGTCGCTGGACCCGAGCGTCGACGCCGACGCGTACCGGCGAGACTTCGTCGGCCCGGAGCGGTTCGATTCGCTCGTCTCGTTCCTGGCGTCGACCGGCCGCCACATCGACCTGTTGCAGACCGAGCGCGGGCTGCGGACCTGCATGCGCGACCTGCGAGCGCAACTGGCGGCCGACGATGCGCTGCACGCCGAGCCGCGGTTCGCTCCCCTGCAGCACCTCGAGGGCGACCTCACTGCCCGTGAGGCGGTCGAGATCGTGGTCGAGGAGGCGCGCGACTGGCAGCGGGACGGGCTGAGCTGCGCGGTCATCCTCTGCACGCTCCGCCACTACAGCGAGGCCGAGAGCATCCAGACCGCAGAGCTCGCCACGGCGCTGCACAGCGAGGACCTGCCTGTGGCTTTCGACCTGGCCGGAGACGAGGCCGGCTACCCGCTGGCGACCCATCTGCGGGCCTTCGAGATCGTGCGTGGGGCCGGTGCGCCCTTCACGGTCCACGCCGGGGAGGCGGTCGGCGCCGAGAGCGTGGCAGAGGTGCTCGACTGCCTGCAGCCCCGGCGGATCAGCCACGGCGTCCGGTCGATCGAGGACCCCGCCGTGGTGGCCCGCCTGGTGCGCGAGGGCGTACACCTGGAGGCCTGCCCTTCCTCCAACGTGCAGACCAGCACGGCGCCGTCCATCGCCGAGCACCCCATCGACGCGCTCGCGGCGGCGGGCGTCTCGATCGGCATCTCCACCGACCAGCGGGGCATCACCGACACCACCCTCACCAACGAGATGCGCCTCCTCGTCGACGCCTTCGGGTGGGACCGGGCGGTGCTGGCACGCCGCCAACTGGACGCGCTGGAAGCCGCGTTCGTGACCGAGCCGAAGCGCGCCCGGCTGCGGGAGCGGCTCGTGGCGAGCTGGGCCTAGTGTCCTGAGTTCCAAGTTCATGAGGATATGGCGTGGCCTCAACCGTTCGCCTTGGCGCGAAACCGCTGTTGAGAGGCTTGCTAACCTCACCAGATACCTCCGCCGAACTTCCGGCTCAGGACACTAGGAGGCTGCTGAGCAATGCTCTCGACGCCCCGACACGTCATTCCGGCGAAGGCCGGAATCCAGGACTTCGCCGCCCGACCGGTGTGAGGCGTTGATTGTCCTGCAGTTTCCTGGTTGTGCATTCTGGGGTGGTGGAATCCCCGGCTCGCCTCGTGGTGGGCGTCGAGGGGTTTGGCCCCGAGGACGCTTGCCGTCTTGGTGAGGAATACTTGCCCTTCAACGACGGCTACTTCTGCCACTACTAACTGATCGCTGGTGCTCTCCGCATTCCTCCCAACCAACCGGATGAGCAGCTCCTGGGAACAAATCCGGTGTGGGATCCGGGGCCCGTGTCCGCCAGTGGGGTGTCGATATAGTCATGATTGTCGTATAAGATAGTGAGAATCTTGCTCCTGTTAGGCTATTCAATGCCGTAAGCATTATAAACGTAATCAATTGCTCGTTGAAAGTGTTGAGCATAATCTCTGTTCATCTGCTCAATTCGTTGCTGGAATTCTTCAGTTAAATTATCGGGGCTACTGATTAGAGCACCCGTATCGCAATCATATTTATATGTTACTTTGCCGAGAAGATTGCCAGATTCATCCCACAAAGAGTATATTCTTGCGACAAGTACAATACCTCGATAAAGACTTCCAATAAGCGGTCTATCATTATCGTCAGCACGTAGCACTATGCTTGTATATTCTGATATGCATCTATATTTTGCATATATATCCTCATCAGTCTCAGCTTCTGGCTCAGTCTCTACGGGTAGAGGAATCTCTCCGACTACGGGTAGGGATTCGTCTTCGTCGGTCTCGGCTGGGGCGGTTGCGCTGTTGAGTGTGAGTGGTGTGCTGGCGAGCCAGCGGCCTTGGGTGGCGGCGGGGGGCAGGAACCGGGCCCGGGGCAGGATGCGGTCCCCCCAGGCGGTTCCGTGGATGCGTTGTTGGAGGGCGAACTCGGCGCGGCCGTCGGCGACGCGGCGGGCGACTATGCGGACCTCGGTCTCGTGCTCGGAGGTCTGCGCCGAGGCGGGCGAGGTGGCGGCTAGGTGGCACGGGCCACCTTCCTGGCTGACACAAGCGTCTTCGCCGGGCTGTCCAAGCCGGCGGTGGCGGCTGCGGTGTCCCCGTTGATCTTCGACGGGGACGTGGCCGTCTGCGCGCCTGTGGTCTTCGAGCTCGGATTCAGCGCTCGGAGCGGAGTGGATCACGAAGCGTTGCTGAGCCGGATGGATGCCTTCGAGTCGGTTCCCGTCACCGACGGTGACCATCAACGATCCATCGACATCCAGGGTCGGCTAGCCGAGCAGGGAGCACACCGGGCGGTCTCCCTGGTCGACGCTCTCGTGGCCGCCGTTGCGGAGAGCCGTGACCTGACGGTGCTGCACTATGACGGCGACTTCGAGACCATCGCTCGGATCACCGGCCAGCCCCACCGCTGGGCCGTCGAGCGAGGCACAGCGGACTGACGCCGGTCTGGCGTTTACTGCTCGAAGGCTCCGAAAGCCGTCACGCCACGACGACGCGTCGTTCGAGGCGTCCGATGGCGAAGACGACGAGTGCGCCTCCCACGCCGATGAACAGGATGGCCGCGTACAGCTCCTCGACGGCGAAGGCGCCGCCGTAGCGCTGGATGATCCCGCCCAGGCCGATGAGGCCCACGATCTGCTCGGCGATGATGGCGCCCTTGACGGCGCGTCCCGCTGCCAGGCGGATGCCGGCGACGACCAGTGGCAACGCGGCCGGGAGCATGACCCGGCGCAGCATGAGGGGCCATGCCGCCTCGAACGAGTGGGCCATGGCCACCTGCTCGGGGTCGACGCCGCCGATGCCCGCTGCGGTGTTGAGGACGAGCACGGGCAGCGTGTAGACGACGATGACCGCCATGATGGTCGGCCGGCCCAGACCGAAGATGCTGATGATCACGGGGATCACGCTGACGAGCGGGAGCGAGAGGCCGAGCGTGAGGTAGGGGTCCAGCGACCAGCGGGCCGGTCGCGCCACGGCCATGGCCACACCGAGCAACACGCCGGCCACGACGGTGAGAGGGAATGCGATCACGATGGCCAACACCGTCGAGACCATCCCGTCGAGAAAGCGCTCGTCGGTCACCAGGTGGCGGAGGGTAGCGGCCACCGAGTGGAACGGCGGCAGCGCCGAGGAGAGGCCGAGCCGGCCGACGACCTCCCAGGCCGCCAGCGCGACGGCGACCGAGGCGACCTGGAGGATGCGGGTGCGATGCCTCCTCAAGCCGGACCCTCCCTGGACTCCATGTCGATCCGCTGCATGCCTTCGAGCTTGGACCACAGGAGGTTGGTGAACTCGTTGTACTCGGCGCTCGAGGTGATCTCGTGTTGGCGGGGGCGCCCGAACGGGACGTCGATGATCTCCTCGATGCGACCTGGCCGGGTGTTCATCAGCACGACCCTGTCGGACAGGAAGACCGCCTCGTCCATGCTGTGGGTGACGAACGCGGCCGTCCGCGGTTCGGAGTCCTGCCAGAGGGCGAGGAGGTCCTTCTGCATCAGCTGGCGGGTCAGGGCGTCGAGCGCCCCGAAAGGCTCGTCCATGAGCAGGTTGGCTGGATCGACCGCCAGGGCGCGGGCTATGCCGACCCTCTGCTGCATGCCGCCGGAGAGTTCCCGCGGGTAGTGGTTCTCGAAGCCCACCAGGCCCACGCGGGCCAGCTGCTCGGCGGCCACGCGGTGGCGCTCCTCCTTCTTCATGCCGCGGGCCTCGAGGCCGAAGGCGGCGTTGTCGAGAACCGTGGCCCACGGGAGCAGGACGAAGTTCTGGAACACGAGGGCCCGGTTGGGCCCGGGCCCGTCCACGACCTCGCCGTCCACGGCGACGGTGCCGGCAGTGGGCCTGAGGAGGCCGGCGATGATCTTCAGCAGCGTGGTCTTGCCGCATCCCGACGGGCCGATGATCGTGGTGAACTGGCCGTCGTCGATGGTGAAGGTCACGTCGCCGAGGGCCTGGAACGGTTCGCCGTCGCGCTCGAAGGTCATGCCGACATTGCGCAGCTCGATCACGCCGCCGCTCCTCTCCATCGTTGCGTGCGCCGCTCGAGCGCCTGCATGAGTGCGTGGACGGCGAGCGCGAAGATCGCCAGGGAGACCACGACGGCGTAGAGCCGGGGCGCCTGGAAGAGGTCCCGGCTCCGGCTGATGAGCTTGCCCACGCCGACCGAGACCAGCAGCAGCTCCATGACGACCATGCCGACGACGGCGCGCCCGGTTCCCACCCGGACCGCCGCGGCGATGCCCGGGGCCGCTCCGGGGAGGATGATGCGCGTCAGCCGCCTGATGCGCCGCAGGCCGAACGATCGACCCATGTCCATGAGGTCCCTGTCGACGAACCGCACACCTGAGGCGGTGGTGAGGGTGACCTCGACGATGGCGAAGAGGAACACGACGGCGGAGCGGGCCACCAGGTCGATGCCGAACACGATCACCACGACCGGTACCAGCGTGGAGACCGGCAGGGTGTTGAAGAAGCCCAGGTGCGGCATCGACACCGTCGTGACGGGCCTGCTGAGGCCCATGACGAGGCCCAGCGTCAGGCCCAGGACCAGCGCGGAGGCCCACCCGTAGAAGAACGGCTCGAGCGTCGTGGCGTACGACGCCCAGAACTCGCGCTCACGGATCAGATCCCAGAAGGCGGACGCGATCGACGGGACCGTGGGGGTGAAGAGCTGGTCACCCGCCGTGCGCGTGTAGATGTCCCATGCCAGCAGCCCGACTATCACCGACAGCACGCCGACGACCAGGCGCGGCCCGTGGCCGGCCACGCGCGCTCGGAGCGCCGCAGCGCGCGGCCTCTCCGCCGTGGCCTGGCCGGGAAGTTGTGTCGGTTGGTCGGCCACGGCGGCGAGTCTTGTCGGTCAGCCGTCCAGTTCGCTCAGCGCAGACCGGAGGTACGAGAAGTCGAAGTACTTCGCCAGGCCGGCGTCATCGGTCGGCACCGCGATGTCGATCTCCTCCACGTCGTTGAAGAACTGCAGCGTGTCCAGCGCCCGGGCCGGGGTCAGCAACCCGTCGGCGGGCCAGAGACCTCGCTCGGAGTACTCGACGACGAGCTCTTCGAGGACGTCGCTGTCCATCTCGGGGAGCCGTTCCTCGGCCAGCTGCAGCGCGTAGTCGCTGTCCGCGGTGAGCTTGCGCATCGCCGCCACGACGGCCTCGACGACGCTGGTGGCGAGTTCGGGGTTGTCCTCGGCCCACTCGCGATCCAGCCACATGTCCTGCTCGATGAGCTCGGGGAACTCCTCGCCGATTGTGCTGAGCACCTTGAACTTGCCGGGGTACGTCTTGGCGAGCTGCACGATGTCGGGCAGGTCGATGACGGACGCGTCGATCTGACCCTGCGCCAGCGCTTCGGCGCGCACCTCCGAGCCCGGAATGATCAGCTCCTCGTACGTGAAGCCGTGCAGCCTGCTGAAGTACTGCGACACGGCCCGGGTGAACGAGGCCTCGCCGTGCACGGCCAGGCGTTTGCCCTCGAGGTCGGCGAACGAGTTGATGTCGGGTGCGACGGCGAGGGCCCACGTGGGTCGCTGCGTGGCGACGACGTCGACGATGTTCGCCCCCGCTTCGACGGCGGGAACGCCGACATTGACGCCGATGTTGTTGGCGATCTGAGCGTCGCCCCGCGTCACGGCCTGGATGGCGGTCGACGCATCCTCGAGGAACCGTTGCTCGACGATGATGCCCTCTTCGGCGAGGATCTCCCAGGCGGCCGTGGAGACGAGTGAGATGAAGTCCTCACTCGAACCGGCGACCGCGACCAGGCTGACGTCCTCGTCGTCGTCCCCACAGGCTGCGCCCAGTAAGGCGACGGCAAGCACCGCCGCAAGTAGCCGCCAACGTGTACTTCTGAGTCCCATGATGCCCCCCCGGACTGGTCTGAATCAGCGGCCTCGCATTCCTGCTGAGCCGAACGAATCCTAGACTTCCGGCTCGCCGCGGGGCAAGGGGCCAACACCCGTCTGAGCAGGGAAAAATCGGTTCTCTGAACCCAATCTGAACTCTTTTCACTGGCGTTGTACTGCGGGGATCACGAAGAGCGGAATCCGACGGGCGAATCGACTCGGGGCCGCAGCGCGGCGCGGGGTGGTGACCGCGGGATGGTCGAGCGCGGTACTGCGGACCGGCGCCGGGCCGCCGGCGCCGGTCGGGGACCTCGCCGGTCGCAGCCCCGACGACCGGGCACGCCCCGCACCCGCCGACTGACGCCGCGGTCACCGGCGCTCAGCGGTCGTCGTCAGCTTCCGCGAGGTACTCCTGGCCCTCGGCGCAGTCGTCGCGGAGGGCGCACCAGCGGCAGGGCGGTCCGGGTCGCTTGAGCGGTTCGGCCGGCGGGCCGAGGTGGCCGTGCAACTCGGCGTAGCGTCGGATGCCGTCGACGGTGCGGCGCAGGGCCACATCCAGGAGGTTCTCGTCGACCTCCTCGATGTCGATCTGGGCGGACTCGAGGTAGTAGGTGGCCAGGGTGCGCGGCGGGGTGCCCAGCTTGAGGGTCTCCAGCAGGGCGTAGAAGCGCAGATCCTCGCGGTGCGTGTGGGTGTGGCGGCGCCCGGCCTTGAGGTCGACGATGACCTTGCCGGCGCGCCGGCCGTCGGGGGTGCCGAGGGTGAGGTCGTACTTGCCGTTGAGCTGGATGCGGCCGTCGCAGAGCTCAACCCGGCAGCGAGACTCGGTGGTGGGCCGCCACTGGGGCAGCAGCGGTGGCCAGCCTTCCCAGAAGGCCGCCACGCGGCTGACGGCGAGGCTGCGCAGGTCGGCCCGCTCGACCTCGGCGCAGCGGTGCAGCCAGTCCGCCAGACCGCTGTCGCCCCTGGTGAGCGAGTCGAGGGCGGCGTCGACGAGGTCGGTGGGCGCGGCGGGCGCGTGCCAGTTGAGGCCCAACTCGATGGCCTTGTGGGCGACCGCGCCGGTGGCCATCGGCGGGTTCCAGGCGAACAGTTGCTCCTCGTCGTGGCGGAACGAGGCCTCGCAGCCGAACACACCTGCCAGCTCTCGCTTGCCGACGAACAGGGGCGCAACGGGGTCGACCGCCTCGGCCACGTCGACCAGACCGCTCTCGAGTTCCGCCCGGAGGCGGGTGGCCAGGTCGGCCTCGAAGCTGGGACGTTCGGCAGCCGGCCGCCGCAGCCGGTCGAGGACCTGCCGCTGGGCGGCGTTCAGTTCGGGCGCCGGCGCGTCGTCGCTCACACCCCGAGTCTTGCGCGCCCCTGTGACAGCCGCTGCCGGCTGCCCGGTCAGACCGCAGGCGCCCCGGCCACGACCTCGCCGTTCAGCCAGGCCCAGAACCCGCTGGGCTGGTCGGCCCAGCGGGTGAAGGCGGCGGAGATCGCCTCAAGGTCGCCCCGGGTGGCGAACCCGCCGGCGGTGGCGTGGCGGGCGAAGTCGCTCTCGGTGGCCCGCACCGCCCACATGCCGCCCCAGGCGGCCCGGCCCTCGGCGTCGGCGAAGGTGGTGGTGCTGGTGGTGACCGCCGGCTCCACGAAACCCGCGGCGCGCACCCACCCCGGCAGGTACCGGCCGGCGTTGGCCTCGCCGCCGTTGGCGGCCGCAACCTCCTGGACGATGTCGCGCCAGCGTTCGATGGCCGGCTCGACGGGGGCGTGCACCATCGTGGCGTAGACGGAGTCGCGCACCGCCACGAGGCCGCCGGGCCGCAGCACCCGCCGGAACTCCCGGAGGGCGGCCACCGGGTCGGCCAGATGCTGCAGCACCTGATGGGCGTAGACCATGTCGAAGGCGTCGCCGTCGAAGGGCAACTCGTAGGCCGAACCCGCCTCGAAGCTCACGTTGGCGACGCCCTCGCGGGCCGCCAGAGCGCCGCACGCCTCGACCATCTCGGGCGACATGTCCACGCCGACCACCCGGCCGGCTCGCCGGGCCAGGCCCAGCGTGATGGTGCCGGGCCCGCAACCCACGTCGAGCACCTCGGCGTCGGAGCGCAGATGGGGCAGCAGGAAGGCGGCGCTGTTCTCGGCGGTGCGCCAGGTGTACGAGCCCACGATCGCCGGGTGGTAGCCGTGCGTGTAGCACTCACCGGCGTAGCGGTCACCTGCCATGGGCCCGAGGCTAGGGGCATCCCGCCCGGCGGCCTGTCTTGATCCCAGCACCCGGCGGCGTGGCAGTAGGGTCGAAATCCTGAGCGCCGAGTCGACCACCCCCATCCGCAAGCTGCTCGTCGCCAACCGCGGCGAGATAGCCATCCGCGCCTTCCGGGCCGCCACCGAGTTGGACATCGCCACGGTAGCGGTGCACACCCGGGCCGACATCGGCAGCCTGCACCGCTCCAAGGCCGACGAGGCCTACGAGATCGGGCCGGAGGAGCACCCGCTGCGGCCCTACCTGGACATCGACACGATCGTCAGGGCGGCCCTGGCGTGCGGCGCCGACGCCGTGCACCCCGGCTACGGGTTCCTGTCCGAGAGCGCCGCGCTGGCGCGGGCCTGCGGGGAGGCCTCGCTGACCTACGTCGGCCCGACGCCCGACGTGCTGGAGCTGGCCGCCTCGAAGGTGGCGGCGCGGGGCGCCGCCGAGGCCGCCGGCGTGCCCGTGCTGGCGCAGTCGCCGGCGATGTCGGCGATCGACGATGCCGTCCGCTGGGGTGCGGGGATCGGTTTCCCGCTGTTCGTGAAGGCGGTCTCCGGTGGCGGCGGGCGGGGCATGCGCCGCGTCGAGCACCCCGAGGACCTCCCCGGCGCCGTGGAGGCCGCCCAGCGCGAGGCGGAATCGGCGTTCGGCGACGACGCCGTGTTCCTGGAGGAGGCGCTGTCGAACGTCCGCCACATCGAGGTTCAGGTGCTCGGCGACCGCACCGGCGAGGCGATCCACCTCTACGAGCGGGACTGCTCGGTGCAGCGGCGCTTCCAGAAGGTGATCGAATCGGCGCCGGCCAGGAACCTCGACGAGGCGGTCCGCCGGCAGATGCTGGACGACGCCGTGGCCTTCGCCCGCTCCATCGGCTACACGAACGCCGGCACCGTGGAGTTCCTGCTGGGGCACTCGGGCCGCTACGTCTTCATCGAGATGAACCCCCGCATCCAGGTGGAGCACACCATCACCGAGGAGATCACCGGGGTGGACATCGTGACCGCCCAACTGCGCCTCGCCGGTGGCGCCACGCTGGAGGAACTCGGCCTGCGCCAGGAGCGCATCCGTGTCGACGGCTACGCCATCCAGACCCGGGTGACCGCCGAGGACCCCCGCAACGACTTCCGCCCCGACACCGGGCGGGTGCGGGTGTACCGCACGCCGGGCGGGGCGGGGGTGCGGGTCGACGACGCCGTCTACGTGGGCGCCGAGGTCACGCCGTACTTCGACTCGCTGCTGGCGAAGGTGACCTGCCGCGGGCCGGACTTCGACACCGCCCGCCGCCGGGCCCTGCGGGCGATCGCCGAGCTGCGCGTGCGGGGCCTGGTCACCAACCGCTCCTTCATCCGGGCGGTGCTCAACGACCCGGACTTCTGCGCCGGCGCCGTGTCCACCGACTTCGTCGACACCCGGCCCGACCTGACCGCGGTGGCGCTCAGCGCCAACCGGGCCACCCGGCTGCTGACCTACCTGGCCGACGTGTCGCTGAACCGGCCCCACGGTCCGGTGCCGGCCGTCGCCGATCCCGCCACCAAGCTGCCACCCGTACCCCCCGGCCGGCCGCCGGCCGGCACCCGCCAGCGCCTCGCCGAACTGGGTCCCGAGGGATTCGCCCGCTGGATGCGGGACGCCTCCGAGGTGCTGGTCACCGACACGACGCTGCGCGACGCCCACCAGTCGATCCTGGCGACCCGGGTGCGCACCATCGACCTCGTGGCGGGGGCGCGCCGGCACGCCCACGGGTTGCCGCAGCTGCTGAGCCTGGAGTGCTGGGGCGGGGCCACCTTCGACGTGGCGCTGCGGTTCCTGCACGAGGACCCGTGGGAGCGCCTGGAGCGCATCAGCGCGGCGGCCCCCAACGTGTGCCTGCAGATGCTGCTGCGGGGCCGCAACACCGTCGGCTACTCCCCGTACCCCGACGTGGTCTGCGAGCGCTTCGTGGCCGAGGCCCGGCGCGGCGGCGTCGACATCTTCCGGATCTTCGACGCCCTCAACGACGTTGGCCAGATGCTGCCGGCCATCCGGGCCACCCGGGAGGCTGGCGGCCTCGTGGAGGGCACGCTGTGCTACTCCGGCGACCTGGCGAACCCCGACGAGCGGCTCTACACCCTGGACTACTACCTGCGCCTGGCCGAGGAGCTGGTGGCGGCCGGCTCGCACGTGCTGGCCATCAAGGACATGGCGGGGCTGCTGCGGGCGCCGGCGGCCACACGGCTCGTGGGCGCCCTGCGGGAGCGCTTCGACGTCCCGGTGCACCTGCACACCCACGACACCGCCGGAGGCCAGATCGGCACCTACCTGGCGGCCATCGAGGCCGGCGTGGACGCCATCGACGGCGCCATCCCGTCGCTGGCGGGCATGACCAGCCAGCCCTCGCTGGGCGCCATCGTGGCGCTCACCGACGGCGGGCCGCGGGAGACCGGCCTGCCGGCTGCGGCGATCAGCCGCCTGGAGCCGTACTGGGAGCTGGTGCGCCGCCTCAACGCCCCGTTCGAGGCGGGCCTGCTGTCGCCCACCAACGCCGTGTACCACCACGAGATCCCCGGCGGGCAGCTCTCCAACTTGCGCTTCCAGGCCTCGGCGCTGGGTCTGGCCGACCGTTTCGAGGAGGTTGCCGAGCTGTACGCGGTCTGCAGCCGGATCCTGGGACGGCCCCCCAAGGTGACGCCCAGTTCCAAGGTCGTGGGCGACCTGGCGCTGCACCTGGTGTCCACCGGCACGACGCCCCGCCGGCTGGAGGAGCACCCCGAGGAGGTGGACCTGCCGGCCTCGGTCGTGGGGTTCCTGCAGGGCGCCCTGGGCGTGCCGCCGGGGGGCTTCCCCGAGCCGTTCCGCAGCGCCGCGCTCCAGGGGCGGCCCGAGGCGCCGCCGGCGCCCGCGCTCACGCCGGCGCAGGAGCAGCAACTGAAGTCGCCCGACGCCCGCGGCACGCTGTCGGCGCTGCTGTTCCCCGAGCCGGCCCGCTCGCAGGCGGCGATGCGCGACCGCCACGGCGACCTGTCGGTGCTCGGCACCAAGGAGTTCTGGTACGGCCTGGAGGAGGGCCCCGACGACGTGCTGGTGGAGTTGGGGCCGGGTCAGCGGATCAGCGTCGGCATCGAGGCGCTCGGTGCGGTGGACGAGGCGGGCTTCAGTTCGGTCGTCTTCCGCCTGAACGGCGAGTTGCGCCCGATCAGCGCCCGGCTGCGGGACTCGGCCCTGCCGACCACCGGGGCCGAGCAGGCCGACCCGTCCGAGGCGGGGCACGTGGGGGCGCCGTTCCGCGGGGTCGCCGAGCTGTTCGTGGCCGCCGGTGAGTCGGTCACCAAGGGCCAGGCGCTGGCCACGATCGAGGCCATGAAGATGGAGACGCGGGTGACGGCGCCGCTGGGGGGCACGGTGGGGCGGATCTGCATCGAGGGCTCGGCGGCGGTGGAGGCCGGCGACCTGCTGCTGGAGATCGTGCCCGGCGTCCCCGCGCCCGAGGGCACCGACGAGGAGGAGTCCCTGGCGGACTAGGGGGCGCCCTCGTCGCCGGCGTGCTCGGCGACGACGGCCAGCAATTCGGGCCCCAGCCGGTTGAGGCGGGAGGCGCCGAGGTCGGTGATGATGCCCAACTCGGCGACCGTGGCCGGGCGGCTCTCGGCGATGGCGGCCAGGTCGGTGTCGCTGAGCACCGCCGGTGGTGCGACGCGCGCCACCCGGGCCACCTGCTCTCGCCACGCTGACAGTGCGGCGATGAGGGGCTCGGCGGGTGAGCCCATGTCGGGGGGAGGCCGACCGGCCGGCCGTGACCCCTGCCAACGTGAAGTTCCGGGCGGGTCAGGCTCGCCCGCCTCGGCGAGCGCGGCCAGCCAGCGGCACGGCCGCCGTTCGCCGGGTTGGCCCGGGGTGTCCCGCTGCTGCGCCCAGCTGAGGTGGACGTGGCGACGCGCCCGGGTGAGCGCCACGTACAGCAGGCGCCGCTCCTCGTCGAGTGATCGGCCGCGCCCGGCGCCGGCAATGGGGACGAGGCCCTCCTCGAGGCCGGGCACGTGCACCACCGGCCACTCCAAGCCCTTGGCGGCGTGCATGGTGGAGACGCAGACCGCGTCGGGGTCGCCGGGTGTGGCGGCGGCGTCGGGATCCGAGACGTGCACCGGCACCCCGGCGGCCTCCAGCGCCCCGGCGACGGCGGCGACCTGGCGGCGGGTCCGCACCAGCACCGCCTGGGCGGACCAGCGGTCGCCGGGCGCCCGGGCGCCGCGCACCGCCCCGGCCACGCCGGCGGCCTCGGCGGCCTCGTCGGGATAGGCCACAATCAGCGGGGCCGGCGTAGTGAACGGGTCGGGGGCGGCGGCCGGCCGGGCGGCGGCGCCGGAGGGCGTGCCCTCGTCTCGCAGCACGGCCGACAGGGCGACGATCGGCGGGGTGCAGCGATAGTTCTGCCGCAGGTCGACGACGGTGGCGCCGGCGAACAACTCGGCGAAGTCGTCCAGGATGCGCCGGTCGGCGCCGCTCCAGCCGAAGATGGCCTGATCGGGGTCGCCGACGGCGCACAGATCGGACCGGTCGCCGAGCCAGGCCCGCAGCAGCCGGAGCTGCGCGGGGTTGAGGTCCTGCAGCTCGTCGACGAAGAAGTGGCGGCGGCCCCAGCGCCAGGCCTCGGCGGTGGCGGCGTCGTTCTCGAGCCGCTCGGCGGCCAGCCGGAGCAGGTCGCCGAAGTCCACCAGGCCGAGCCTCCGCTTCTTTCGTTCGTAGGCGACCAGCAGCTCGGCGAGGCGCCCGGGCGCCAGCGGAGGCCGCCGACCAGCCTCGGCGGCGGCACCGGCGTAGTCGGCGGGCCGCACGCTCTGGGCGGCGCACCAGTCCAGTTCGGCCTGCGCCGCCTGGGGCGACTCGCCGCCGCGGAGCAGGTCGCCGAGCAGGCGCGAGGGGTCGGCCAGGATGTCCGGGACGGAGCGGCCGTCGTCTTCCGCGTGGCGGCGCAGCTGCCGGGCCGCCAGACCGTGGAACGTGCCGACCGCCACCCGGTCGCGAATCCCCAACTCCCCGAGGCGCCCCCGCAACTCGGCGGCGGCCCGCTGGGTGAAAGTGACCGCCACCGAGAAGCGCGCCTCGCAGTCGGCGGTGGCGATCCGGTAGGCGATGCGCCGTGTGAGGACCCTGGTCTTGCCGCTGCCGGGGCCCGCCCGGATGCACAGGGGCGCCGCCGGCGTGGTGACGGCGTGGCGCTGCGCCTCATCGAGGTCGGCCAGCAGGTGGGCGGCGTCGCCGTCGGGCCCGGCAGGATCCCGGTCGTCGGGGTCCGGGAGGCCCGGCGCGGCGCCGCTACTCACGATTCCGGAGGCTACCGAAGCGCTGAGACAGCGTCCGCTCGTGCAGGCCGGCGGCTTCGCGGCCTCTGGATCCCGGCCCTCGCCGGGATCACGGCTCGTGTGCAGGTCCAACCGGCGCACCGGCGCGGGAATCACGAACTGGATCCCGGCTTTCGCCGGGATGACGGCTGGTGGGCGCGGTGCCGAGGGATCGTTGGGGAGCGGATTGGCGCACGGTTAGCGTCGCGCCGCGATGGCTCGGTGGGGAGTGCGGCAGGTGGGAGCGGCGTGAGCGATCGCTACGACGTGGTTGTGGTCGGCGCGGGGATCGTCGGGCTGGCCACGGCGCGGGCGCTGGCGGCGCGGCTGCCCGGTGCGGCCCTGGCGATCATCGAGAAGGAGGCCGAGCCGGCCACCCACCAGACCGGCCACAACAGCGGCGTGCTGCACACGGGCATCTACTACACGCCCGGCTCGCTGCGGGCGACGCTGTGCGTGCGGGGCCACCGCGCCATGGCGGAGTTCTGCCGGAACGAGGGACTGCCGCTCCGCGACGGCGGCAAGGTGATCGTCGCCGCCACCGAGGCGCAGCTGCCGCGCCTGCAGGAACTGCACCGGCGCGGCAGCCTCAACGGCGTGCGCGGCCTGCGGCGCCTCGACGGCGACGAGTTGCGCGAGCGGGAGCCGCACGCCCGGGGTCTCGCTGCGCTGGAGGTCCCCGAGGCTGCGTCGGTGGACTTCGCCGCCGTGGCCCGGCGCATCGCAGCAGGGCTGCCCGCGGATGTGCGCACCGGCGCACCCCTGGAGGCCGTCGAGGTCGGCGAAGCTGTCACCCTGCATGCGGGCGGCTCGACGTGCCGGGCCCGCCTGGTGGTCAACTGCGCCGGCCTGCACAGCGACCGGGTTGCCCGCCTGGCCGGCGTCACCCCGGCGGTGCGGATCGTCCCCTTCCGCGGCGAGTACTACCGGCTCCGCCACGAGGCCGCCTCACTGGTGCGCTCGCTCATCTACCCGGTCCCCGACCCGACCTTCCCGTTCCTGGGCGTGCACTTCACCCGCCGCGTCGACGGCACGGTGGAGGTGGGTCCCAACGCCGTCCTGGCGCTGGGGCGCGAGCACTACCGGGGCGGCCGCCCCAACGCCCGCGACGTCGCCGAGCTGCTGCGCTTCGGCGGCTTCTGGTGCCTCCTCGGCCGCCACTGGCGGGCCGGGAGCGCCGAGATCTGGCGGTCGCGGATCCGGCGGGTGTACGCCCGCTCGGCCCGGGCGCTGGTGCCGGAGCTCCGCGGCTCAGACCTCCTGCCCGGCGGCGCAGGCGTACGGGCCCAGGCGGTCGGCCGCGACGGCCGGTTGCTGGACGACTTCTGCATCCAGGAATCACCGGGGTTCATCCACGTCCTGAACGCGCCCTCCCCGGCGGCGACGGCCTCCCTGGCCATCGGCGACCACATCGCCGACCTGGTGGTCCGACGCCTGGACTCCTAGGGGCCGCCGCGCAGGTGGACGGCGACCCGGCCGATGTCGGCGTCGCCGAGTCCGGCCCGCCCGCTGCGTGTACTCCAGGCCGGAGGTGCCCATGTCCACGACGACGTCGCCGGATCCTGCCGATGGTGGGGTGGCGTCGGTCATGGGAGCCTCCATGGCCGTCTAGTAGGCGTTGGCCACCATCAGTTCCTCGCACGGGAACAGGGTGATGACCTGCGGCCCCTCCGCGGTGACGACGACCTCCTCCTCGATGCGGGCCGCCGAGCGCCCGTCGGTGGCGGGGGCGTAGGTCTCGAGGGCGAACACCATGCCCTCGACGATCTCGATGGGCTCGGTCAGGGAGTTCAGCCGGCTGATGATCGGCCGCTCGTGCAGCCCCACGCCCACCCCGTGGCCGAACTGCAGCCCGAAGGCCTCCATCTCGTTCTCGAAGCCGTACTCGTGCGCCTCGGGCCACACCCTGGCGATCTCGTCGGTCGTGACTCCGGGGCGCACCAGATCGATGGCGGCATCCATCCACTCACGGGCCTGCTTGAAGGCGTCCCGCTGGGGCTGGGTCGCCCGGCCGACGGCGAAGGTGCGGTAGTAGCAGGTGCGGTAGCCGTTGAACACGTTGATGATGTCGAAATAGGCCTGGTCGCCGGGGCGCAGCAGGCGGTCGGAGAACACGTGCGGGTGCGGGCTGCAGCGCTCGCCGGCGATGGAGTTGACGGCCTCCACGGTCTCGGCGCCCACGTCGAAGAGGTACGCCGTCGCCAGCGCCACGATCTGGCTCTCGCGGATGCCCGGCTTGAGCGCCTCGAAGATGTGCTGGTAGACGCCGTCGACCATGGCGCAGGCCTGGGTTAGCAGCATGACCTCGTCGGGGCTCTTGACCTCGCGGGCCAGCATCATCGGCTGCTGGCCGTCGCGCACGTCGAACCCCTGGGCCTGAAGCTCCAGGAAGATCGAGGTCTCGGCCATGTCCACGCCGACGGGGGCGCCGGCCAGGCCCTGATCGGCCAGGACGTCGCGGATCTCGGCCATGGCGGCGGTGTGCAGGCCCGCGCTCGGGGCGATGGCCCCCTGCAGGCCCGTGTTGCCGCCCCGGGAGTTCTCCTCGTCGTACAGGTGGGGCAACTGCAGCCGGTGCGCCCGGGCCGCCGAGCCGAAGTCCCAGATCCACGGCCCGCCGTCGCGGGTCACCAGCGCGTAGCGCTCCCCCTTGTTGAAGGCCCAGTAGCCGATGTGGGTGCTGGTGGCGTAGCGGATGTTCGACGTCTCGAACAGCAACAGCGCGCCCAACTCGAAGGCCTCCAACTGCTCGCGGACACGCTGCAGCCGCCAGGAGCGGAGACGATCGAAGTCCACCCGCTGCTCCCAGTCCACGTTCATGAAGCCGGGTGCGGGGCTCGTGGCGACCGGGAACTCGTCCATGGAGGCTCCTTGGCGTTGCCGGTTTGGGGGCGAGGTCTCGCCCGACACGGCGGAGGCTACCCAACACGTCCCGAGCCGTCCGGCGGCGCCCCCGCCCGGATCTCCACGGTTAGCGTGGCGGTGTGGAGGTGCCGCACGAGCGCTTCGAGGCCCTCGTGGCCGAGGCGCTGGACCTGATCCCCGACGAACTGGCCGAGGCCATCGAGAACCTGTGGGTATCCGTGGAGGACTGCTCGCCGGATGATCCTGAGCTGCTGGGCCTCTACTACGGCATCGCGCTGACCGACCGGGAGCACTACAGCGGCGTCATGCCCGACCGCATCTACATCTACCGCAAGCCGATCTGTGCCCTCTGCGAAGACGAGGAGGAAATCCGCGAGCAGGTAAAGGTGACGGTCATCCACGAGGTGGCCCACCACTTCGGCATCGACGACGAGCGGCTCGAAGAGCTCGGCTGGGACTGACCGCCGGGCACTTGGAGTCCCCGGCGGCTCCCGGCTCGCCTCGGCGGGCTCGGTACGATGGCGGTGTGCCGTTTCCCGCCCGGCTGCTCTCGATCGACGAGGAGGTGGCGGTCGAGACCCGGCCCCACTGGACCTACCTGGCGGCGCAACTCGGCGCCCTCGTCGTGATGATCACCGCGGTCATCTGCGTCACCGTCGTGGTGGACGGGTTCCCGCTGGCGGCGATCATCACGATCGGGGTGGTGGCCGGCGTGTCGACGGCCGCCGCGGCCATCCGGCTGGTCCGCTGGGCCAACACCTACTACCTCGTGACCGACCGCCGGATCGTCTACTGGAAGGGCGTGCCGCGCTGGCGGGGCATCGAGCTGGGCCTCGACCTGGTGGACGAGATCGACGTCAAGCAGACGATCTGGCAGCGCCTGCTGGGCGTCGGCACGGTGGCGGTCCGGTCGCAGGTGGAGGGCCACGTGCGCAGGCTCGCCTTCGTGCCGCGCCCGGCTGCGGTGCGCCAGCAGGTGTACCGCCTGCAGCGCGAAGCCACCGAGCGTGCGACCGAGCCCGCCCCGGCGGGGGGGCACGAGCCGGCGATGGGCGACGAGTTCCACGAGCCCGCGCTGGACATCCCCGACCAGATCCGCAAGCTGTACGAGCTCGTGGAGTTGGGGATCCTCTCCGAGGCGGAGTTCGAGGAGAAGAAGCGCGACCTGCTGAGGCGGCTCTGAGGGCCGCAGGCACTCCCGGGGCGCAACGGACCGAGAGGAGGCCCCGATGGGTCCACTGCAAGGCGTGAGGATCGTGGAGCTGGCCGGGATCGGTCCCGGCCCGTTCGCGGCCATGATGCTGGCCGACATGGGCGCGGACGTGATCTGCGTGGACCGGGCCGTCCCGGCGGCGAACCCGGAGTACCGCGCCCTGTCCGGCTCGATCCTGCGCCGGGGTCGCCGCTCGCTGGGCGTGGACCTCAAGAACCCGGAGGGTCAGGAGCTGGTGCTGCGCCTCGTCGCCGGCGCCGACGGCCTCATCGAGGGGTTCCGCCCGGGGGTGGCCGAGCGCCTGGGCGTCGGCCCCGACGTCTGCGGTGCCCGCAACCCCCGCCTGGTCTACGGGCGCATGACGGGTTGGGGCCAGGACGGTCCGCTGGCGCCGACCGTCGGCCACGACATCAACTACATCGCACTGTCGGGTGTGCTGTCGGCGATCGGGACACTCGGCGGGCCGCCGGTCCAGCCGCTGAACCTCATCGGGGACTTCGGGGGCGGCGGCATGCTGCTGGCCCTGGGGATGGTCGCCGGGATGCTGGAGGCACGGCGTTCGGGTCAGGGGCAGGTGATCGACGCCGCCATGAGCGAGGGCGCCGCGCTGCTGGCGACGGCGGTCTACGGCCTGCACGGCGCCGGGTGGTGGGGCGAGCGCGGCACCAACATCTTCGACGGCGGCGCCCACTTCTACGGCGTCTACGAGTGCGCCGACGGGGGCTACATGAGCGTCGGCCCCATGGAGCCGCAGTTCTACGCCGAGTTGCTGCAACTGCTGGAACTCGACCCGGCCGGATTGCCCCACCAGTACGACCAGGCCCGCTGGCCGGAAGCACGTGAGCGCCTGGCCGAGGTGTTCGCCACCCGGACCCGTGACGAGTGGTGCGCCGTCTTCGACGGCAGCGACGCCTGTGTGGCCCCCGTCCTGGACTTCGCCGAGGCCCCCACCCACCCCCACAACGAGGCCCGGGGGAACTTCTTCGAGTTCGACGGGGTCACCCAGCCCGCTCCCGCGCCGCGCTTCAGCCGCACGCCGTCGACGGTGGGCCGCCCGCCGCCGGAGCCCGGCGCCGACACCGACGAGGTGCTCGCGGAGTTGGGACTGAGCGCCGGCGAGATGGCGACGCTGCGCGCTGGCGGTGTCATCGCCTGAGCACCCGGCCGGCGGCGCGCCCATGGATCCCGGCCTACGCCGGGATGACGGTGTTAGGAGCCATCGCCTGAGCACCGCCGGGCGGCGACGCTGGCCGCGTCCTGGTCCGTCGCGCCGGTCACCGTCCCGGCCCGTCGCGCCCGCCGCTCCGTAGCCTGAGCGCCGTGGCGACCCTGGTCTGCTTCCATGCCCACCCCGACGACGAGGCGATCGCCACCGGGGGCACCATGGCCAAGGCCGCCGCGGCCGGGCACCGGGTGGTGCTGGTGCTGGCCACGCGGGGCGAGGAGGGCGAGCAGATCCCCGGCGTCGTGCCCGACGGCGAGGACCTCGGCGCCTGGCGCGAGCGGGAGACCCGGGACTCGGCGGCCGTGCTGGGATGCCATCGCGTGGTGTTCCTGGGCTACCGCGACTCGGGAATGGCTGGCGTGCCCACCAACGACGCCCCCGAGTCGTTCTGGCAGGCAGACGTGAACGAAGCCGCCCGGCGCCTGGCCGGGATCCTGGCGACCGAGGGCGCGGACGTGCTGACCATCTACGACAGCCACGGCGGCTACGGCCATCCCGACCACGTGGCCGTGCACCGGGTCGGCACCCGGGCGGCCGAGCTGGCGGGCACGCCGCGGGTCTACTGGGCGACGATGAACCGCGATCGGGTCCGCGAGATGGTCGAGGCGGCCGAACGCGCCGGCACACCGCTCAACGCCGAGCGCACCGAGCGCGTCGACAGCGAGGAGTTCGGCCTGCCCGACGCCGACATCACCCACGCCGTGGACGTCACCGGCGTGCTGGACCGGAAGCGGGCCGCGATGGCCGCCCACGCCAGCCAGATCGGGGCGGACTCGTTCTTCCTGAACCTGCCGGAGGGGGACTTCGCCGCCGCCTTCGGCACCGAATGGTTCGTGCGTCCCGACCGGCCGCGCAACGGCCCGCAGGCGCCCGACTTGTTCGCCTGAGGATGGTCGGCGCCGCCCGGAGCCGCTGAGGCGACGGTGGGGTTCGGCTCGCTCTCGGCGGCGCACGGCACGCTCGCCTGGGTCGCCCTGGCCGGCAACGGGGCCGCCGCGGTCTGGGCCCTGGCCGCGCACCGCCTGGCGCCGCTGCGCGGGCGCCCCCTGTGGTGGTTCGTGGCCCTCGCCCAGGTGCTGCTGGCCGTCGAGGTGGCGCTCGGCGTGGGGCTCATGGCGGGCCAGGGGCGGGCGGTGTCGGGCATCCACACCTTCTACGGCTTCATCACGCTCGCCGCGGTGGGGATCCTCTTCAGCTATCGCGGCCACCTGAGCCGGACGCGGCGCTACCTGCTCTACGGCTGGGGCGGGCTGTTCATCACCGGCCTCGTGATCAGGACGATGATCATCGGCTGAGCCCCCGCATCACCCCAACACCCGGACCGCCCCCGATCGGTCAAGCACCCACGGGCGCACCGCGCCGGGGTGGGCGGATTCCGGGGGCTTCGGGAATAAACCCGGCCGGGGAATGTTGTACAGGTCGAATCCCGCCGCCGTGCGGGAAACAGCCGACGAGGAACCGAGAGGAGTCACATGATGTTCCCGCGGACGATCAGCCCAGGCCTGTTCGAGCGTCTCGCTCCTTTGGCCTTCCCCACGACAGAGACACTCGCCGCCCCCTACGACGTCTACCGGTTCGAGGACCGGGTGGAGGTGTGGATGGATCTGCCGGGCGTGGACCCGGCCGACATCGACATCACCGTCGAGGGGAGGGACGTCACCATCGCCGGCCGGCGGCAGGCCCCCGAGGTCTCCGAGGCCGAACTGGCCGCCGCAGGGCGCCGGCACGGAACCTTCCAGAGGCGCCTGCACCTCGGCCGGACCCTCAGTCTGGAGGCGATCGAGGCCGACTACCGCGACGGCGTCCTGAAGCTCGCCATCCCGCTCGCCGAGGTCGCCCGGCCTCGCAAGGTGCTCGTCAACACCGCACCGGCGGAGGCCATCGACGTGACCGCCGGCTGATCCACTCCCTTCCCTCCCCCCCCGTTCGTGGCCCGGCCGGTGCCGGGCCACGAACGCGTCGGGTGGCCGTGCGCGCCGGCGTGGTCGTCGCGACGACCTGTTGGGTGCGGTCACCTACGATTGTCCCGTCGCCTCAACGCGGAGGAGGTCGAGATGTCGGTGAGTGCGTACATCCTCATCCAGACCGAGATGGACCAGGCGGCGGACGTGGCCCGCAGCATCCGGGGCATGGACGGCGTGGAGGCAACCGACGTGATGACCGGTCCCTATGACGTGATCGTGAAGGCCACCGCCCCCGACATGAACAGCCTCGGGCACATGGTGATCAGCCGGATCCAGGCGGTGGGCGGCATCACGCGCACCCTGACCTGCCCCGTCGT
The DNA here is from genome assembly GCA_026708055.1 of bacterium. Classification (NCBI taxonomy): domain Bacteria; species bacterium. Next base: position 49,500 of record JAPOVS010000021.1, read on the forward strand.
GGAGATCTGAGCCCCTCAGGCCGCCAGACGCTTCTCCAGGAGCGCCAGTTCCTCCCAGAGTTCGCCCGGCAGGTGCCTGCCGAAGCCGGCGAAGTGTTCCCGGATGAGGTCCACCTCGGCTCGCCAGGCCTCCCGGTCCACCGCCAGCAGCTCGTCCATGTCTTCCGGCGGCACCTCCAGCCCCGACAGGTCCAGGGCGCCGGGCGGCGGGGTCAGCCCCAGCGGGGTCTCGACGGCCTCGCCGCGCCCCTCGGTCCGCTCGACGATCCAGCGCAGCACGCGGCAGTTCTCGCCGAATCCGGGCCACAGGAAGCGCCCGTCGTCGCCGCGCCGGAACCAGTTCACCCAGAACATCTGCGGCAGGCGGGAGGGGTCGCGGGCGGCGCCCACCTCCAGCCAGTGGGCCATGTAGTCGCCCATGTTGTAGCCGCAGAAGGGCCGCATGGCGAAGGGGTCGAAGCGCACCCTGCCCATCTCGCCTTCGGCTGCCGCGGTGGTCTCCGAACTGAGGATCGAGCCCAGGAACACGCCGTGGCGCCAGTCGCGCGCCGCGGTGATCAGCGGGGCGTTGCGTGCCCGGCGGCCGCCGAAGACGATGGCCGAGATCGGCACGCCCGCCGGGTCCTCCCATTCGGGCGCTATCGAGGGGCATTGGGAGGCGGGAGCCGTGAAGCGGGCGTTGGGATGCGCCGCCGGTTCGCCGCTTCCGGGCGACCAGGCTCGTCCACGCCAGTCGGTCAGTCCTTCCGGCGGGGTGGGGGTGAGGTCGGCCCACCAGACGTCACCGTCGGCGGTGGCGGCCACGTTGGTGAAGATGCAGTTGCCCCACAGGGTGTCGATGCCGTTGGGGTTGGTGCGGTACGACGTATTGGGGGCCACGCCGAAGAAGCCGTGCTCGGGGTTGATGGCGTACAGGCGCCCGTCGTCGCCGAATTGCATCCAGGCGATGTCGTCGCCCAGGGTCTCGACCTTCCAGCCCGGAAGCGTCGGCACCATCATGGCCATGTTGGTCTTGCCGCAGGCCGACGGGAAGGCCCCGGCCACGTAGTGCTTCTGCCCTCCGGGCGGGGTGACGCTCATGATCAGCATGTGCTCGGCCAGCCAGCCCTCGTCGCGGGCCATGACCGAGGCGATGCGCAGGGCGAAGCACTTCTTGCCCAGCAGGGCGTTGCCGCCGTAGCCCGAGCCGTACGACATGATCTCCCGGGTCTCGGGGAAGTGGGCGATGTACTTGTTGTCGGCGTCGCAGGGCCACGGATCGTCGGGGCGCCCGTCACTCAGCGGCTGCCCGACCGAGTGCAGGCACGGCACGAAGTCGCCGTCCTCGCCGAGTTGGGCCAGCACCTCGTCGCCGATGCGCGCCATGATCCGCATGTTCACCACGACGTAGGCCGAGTCGGTGAGCTGCACGCCGATCTGGGAGATGTGCGACCGCAGCGGTCCCATGCTGAAGGGGATCACGTACATCGTGCGTCCCCGCATGGCGCCCCGGAAGTGCTCGAGAAGCTCTGCCTTCAGTTCGGTGGGGGCGCGCCAGTTGTTGGTCGGTCCGGCGTCGTCGGGGTCGGCCGAGGCGATGAACGTGCGATTCTCCACCCGGGCGACGTCCGCGGGATCCGAGCGTGCCAGGAAGCTGTTGGGGCGCAGCTCGGGATTGAGCCGGTGGAGGGTCCCTGAGGCCTCCAGGGAGGCGCAGAGCCGCTCCCACTCGGCCTCGCTGCCGTCGCACCAGTGGACGTCGTCGGGCCCGAGGACCTGCCGGCACTCCTCCACCCAGGCCAGGAGGCGCCGGTGGGTGGTGGCGGCTCTGACGTCGGTGGTGGTCATGGGGCTGCTCGCAGCACGGCGCCGGCGGTCTCAGTAGAGATGCGTCGGGGTGCCCATGTCGACCTCGCTGCCGAGGCGCAGGGCGGTGGCCCGGCCGTCGTCGTCGAGATCGAAGATCACCCTCTGGCCCTGGCGGAGGAACCGGAACACGGATCCCTCGAGAGCGCCCTCGGCGAGGTCGCACTCGATGAAGTCGGTGTCGCGCACGACGACGCCGTCACCGGTGACGGGGTCGTAGGACTTGATGACTCCCTGCATGCGCGATTCTCCCCGCTGTGTGGTCCGCGGTGGGTGGTCCCCGGTATGTGACAGCGCTCGGCGAGGTCCCCGCCGAGCGTGCCCGCAGGGTAGTCGGCCGCGCACCGGCGCGAGGCGGATCGCGCCGCCGGTGTGACGAGGGTCGCATCGCCGGTGGCTGGCCGGGCCGGCAACCCGCCGTCGCTATTGTGTAGCGGCGTGGCTCCCCTCGACAGTTTGACCGCCGATCACGTTGACCTGCTGATGCGGCGCTACAGCGAGGCGCTGGCTGCTCACCGGTCCGTCATCGACGCCCTCAACGTCTACCCGGTGCCCGACGGCGACACGGGCACGAACATGTCGCTGACGCTGCGGGCGGTGGTCGATGCCCTGCCCCCCGACTGTGATCTGCGTTCGGTGTGCCAGGCCATCTACGACAGCGCCCTGGCCGCGGGCCGCGGCAACTCGGGGATCATCGTGTCGCAGTTCCTGCGCGCCATGGCGGGCGCCTGGCGCGAGGAGGTGACGATCGACGCCGCCGGCCTGGCCGGCAGCCTGGAGGCCGCCTCGGTGGCGGCCTACGGCGCCGTGGCGCGGCCGGTGGAGGGCACAATCCTGACGGTGGGGAAGGACGTGGCGGCGGCCGCCGCGGCCGCGGCCCGCCGGGACGCGCCCCTCGCCGAGGTGATCGAGGCGGCCATCGAGGCCGGCCGGGAGAGCCTGGAGCGCACCCCGGAGCTGCTGGAGGTGCTGCGCACCGCCGGGGTGGTGGACGCCGGCGGCAAGGGTCTGCTGCTGCTGCTGGACGCCCTGGCGCACGTGGTCGACGGGCGCCCCCTGCCCGAGCCGCCCGAGGTGAGCGCCCCGCTGCTCGGCGACGACCCCCACCACATCGAGGGCGCCGGCGACGTGGCCGACCTGCGCTACGAGGTGATGTTCCTGCTGGACGCCGGCGGCGACCGGATCGCCGCCTTCCGGGACCGCTGGGAGCAGTTGGGGGACTCCATCGTGGTCGTCGGCGGCGACGGGCTGTGGAACTGCCACATCCACACCGACGACATCGGCGGTTCCATCGAAGCCGGGATCGAGGCCGGCCGCCCGCACCGCATCCAGGTCACCGACCTCCACGAGCAGGTCTCCCACGTCGACCACGTGGCGGCGCCGGTGCGCACCACGACAGGGGTCGTGGCCGTGGCCACCGGCGACGGTGTGGGGCGCATCTTCAAGGGGCTGGGGGCCGCCGAGCTGGTGACCGGCGGCCAGACCATGAACCCCTCGGTGGCCACGCTCCTGGAGGCGGTGGAGCGCACCCCCTCCCACGGCGTCGTGGTGCTGCCCAACAACAAGAACATCGTCCTGGCCGCCCAGCAGCTGCAGGAGCTCACCGATAAGGTCGTGGTGGTGGTGCCGACGGTCAGCATCCCCGCCGGCCTCAGCGCCATGGTGGAGTTCGATCCCGAGTCCGAGGCGGCGCGCAACGGCGAGGTGATGGCCGCCCTGGCCGAGGAGGTGACCGCCGGCGAGGTGACCCGCGCCGTGCGCGACGCCGCCACGCCGGCGGGCCCGGTGGCCGAGGGCGACTTCATGGGTCTCAGCGCCGGCGACGTGCAGTGCGTCGCTCAGGATCTGGTCACCGTCACCTGCGGCCTGCTGGACCGGATCGTCGGCGACGAGCACGAGATCGTGACGCTCATCTGCGGCGCCGAGGCCACCGAGGCGGACACCGAGGCGGTGGCGAGTTGGCTGGCGGACGCCCGGCCGCACGTCGAGCTGGAGGTGCACGCCGGTGGCCAGCCCCTCTACCACTACTACGTCGGCGTCGAATAGCCGCCGGGCCCGGCGGTGCTGCTGACCCGTGGCTGAGGCGCCCGCCCCGCTGACCTGGCGGGACCTGGCCGGGATCGGTCTGGCGCGCCTGAAGCGCGGCAACGAGCGCAGGGTTCAGGCGCTGAGCGAGCTGGGCGTGGCGCACCTGGGAGACCTGCTCACCTACTACCCCCGCCGCTACCTGGACCGCAGCCGCGAGGCCACCGTCGACGAGCTGAACGTGGGCGAGGACGCCATGGTCCTGGCCACCGTCGAGAAGGTGAGGGCCATCCCGGGCCGCAACCGGCGCGCCCGCGTGGAGGTGCTGGTGAGCGACCGGGAGGGCGCCCGCCTGAGCTGCGTCTTCTTCAACCAGCCGTGGCGGGCCAAGCAGCTGCGCGAGGACATGCAGGCGGTGCTGTACGGGCGCCTGGAGGTGTTCCGGGGCGGGCTGCAGATGACCAACCCGGTCGTGGATCTGGTGGGCAACCGCACCGGGGGGATATTCGCCGTCTACCCGCAGTCGGCCAAGGCGGCCATCACCACCTGGGAGATCGCCGACATGGTGGGCGAGGGGCTGCGGCGCTGCGACCAGCGCGGCATCGCCGACCCCGTGCCGCCGGAGCTGCTGGCGGACCACGACCTGTGCGGGCGGCACGAGGCCCTGCGGCTGGTGCACAGCCCGGAGTCCTTCGCCGAGGCGACCCGGGGCAGGAACCGGCTGGTCTTCGACGAGCTGCTGCGGATGCAGGTGGTGCTGGTGGGTCGCAAGCGGCTGCGGGAGCGCTCCGGCGACGGCATCGCCCACCGGCTGGACGCCGAACTGCTGGATGGCTTCCGCCGGCGGCTGCCCTTCGCCTTGACCGCCGCTCAGAGCCGCACCGTCGACGAGATCCTGACCGACCTGCAACAGCCGTGGCCGATGCACCGGCTGCTGCAGGGAGAGGTGGGTTCGGGCAAGACGGTGGTGGCTCTGATGGCCATGCTGGCGGTGGTCTGCGGCGGCGGCCAGGCCGCCCTGATGGCGCCCACCGAGGTGCTGGCCGAGCAGCACTACCTGGGTCTCAGCGAGCTGCTGCGCTCGCTGGACGGCGCCGGCGGCTTCGGGAGCGGCGGCGGGCGGCTGGCCCTCGGCGGCCTGCCGCCGGTGACCCTGGAGTTGCTGACGGGTCGCGTCCGCGCCTCGGGGCGCGAGCGGATCCTCGGCGGCCTCGCCTCCGGGGAGATCCCCATGGTCGTGGGCACGCACGCCCTCATCAGCGAAGGCGTGGCCTTCGAGTCCCTGGGCCTGGCCGTGGTCGACGAGCAGCACCGCTTCGGCGTGGAGCAGCGCGCCGCCCTGCGGGCCCGCGGCGCCGGCGGTGGCCTGCCGGACGTGCTGGTCATGACGGCCACGCCCATCCCGCGCACGGCCGCCATGACCGTCTACGGCGACCTGGACGTCTCACGCCTCGACGAGCTGCCCGCCGGGCGGGCCGGCGTCACCACCGCGGCGGTGACCGAGGCGCTCCAGCAGACCGCCGTGTGGGAGCGGCTGCGGGACGAGGTCGCCGCCGGCCGGCAGGCGTACGTGGTGTGCCCACTCATCGAGGAGTCCGACAAGGTGGAGGCGGCCGGGGCGGAGGCGACCTACGAGGAGCTGCGCGCCGGCGAGCTGGCCGGCCTGCGGGTGGGGCTGCTGCACGGGCGCCTGCCGGCGAGCGCCCGGGAGCCCGTGATGGCCGCCTTCCGGCGCGGCGAGCTCGACGTGCTGGTCGCCACGACGGTCATCGAGGTGGGTGTGGACGTGCCCAACGCCACCGTCATGGTCATCCTCGGCGCCGACCGCTTCGGCATCGCCCAACTCCACCAGTTGCGGGGCAGGGTGGGGCGCGGGTCCCAGCCGGGATGGTGCTTCCTGGTGGCCGAGAGCCCCTCGCCGCCGGCGCAGGCGCGCCTGGCTGCCCTCGTGGACAACACCGACGGTTTCGAACTGTCCGAGATCGACTTGGACCTGCGCGGCGAGGGCACCCTGATGGACTCCCGCCAGACCGGCCGCAGCGACCTGAAGCTGGCCTCGCTGCGCCGGGACCGCGACTGGATCCCCCTGGCGCGCCGGGCGGCCGAGTCGATCTGCGACGCCGGCGGCCCGGACGCCGTGCTCGCCGATGAGATCGCGCTGCTGCTGAGCGACGCCGACATCGACTATTTCGACAAGTCCTAGGCAGGATGGGGCGATGACCACCCAACGGCGACCCAGCGAGTTGGCCCGCCTCGAGGAGGTTCGCCGGGTCGGCGGCGAGCGCACCGCCCAGGTGGCTGGCGTTCTGGCGGAGGCCTTCGCCGCCGACCCGCTGCAGGCCTGGCTGCTGGAGGGCGTGGCGGCTGGCGAGCGTGTTGCCTGGCGCACCGCCTGGTGGAGCTTCATGGTGACCCACGCGCCGCAGGGCACCGAACTGCACGTCACCGGCGACGGGTCCGGCGCGGCCTGCTGGCACCCGCCGGGCGCCGGGCAGCTGCCGGCGGGGGCGGTGGAGGAGTTCCGGCGCATGGTCGGCGAGATGGCGGGCGAGCGCGCCCCGGTGGTGCTCGCCAGCCTCGCCCGGATCGCCCGCCGGGCGCCGGCCGAGCCGCACTGGCACCTGGCGGCGGTCGGCGTGGCGCCCGACCGCCAGGGGGAGGGCCTCGGGGCGCGCCTGCTGGGGGCGATGCTGGCCCGCTGCGACCGGCTGGGGCTGCCGGCCTACCTGGAGTCCTCCAACTCCCGGAACCTCACCTTCTACGAACGCCTGGGGTTCGCCGTCACGGGCGAGGTCCGCACCGTCGACGAGCGGGTGGCGCTGACGCTCTTGTGGCGCCCGCCCGGCCGATGAACGGCCCGACCCGATGAACGGCCCGTCCCCATGACCCGCATCATCGGCGGTGAGGCCCGGGGGCGCCGGCTGAAGGTCCCCCGCGGCGACCGGGTGCGCCCCACCACCGACATGGTGCGCGAGTCCATCTTCGGGGCGCTCGGCAGCCTCGGTGACGTGGCGGGCACGGTGGCGCTCGACGCCTTCGCCGGCAGCGGCGCGCTGGGGCTCGAGGCGCTCTCCCGGGGCGCGGCGCACGTCACCTTCGTGGAGCGGCACCGTGCCACGGCGGCGATCCTGCGCGCCAACGTTGCGGCGCTGGACTTCGGCGACCGCTGCCGCATCGTGACCGGCGACGTGGTGGGCTGGCTGCACAAGACCGACGAGTCCTTCGACGTGGCGTTCTGCGACCCGCCCTACGACTTCCCCGATCACGGCTGGCAGCGGCTGCTGGGGCGGCTGGACGCCGGGATTCTCGTCGCCGAATCCGATCGCCCGGTGCCCGCCCACCCGGACTGGATAGTCATCTCCGAGCGTCGCCGGGGGAGTACCGTTGTGCAAATGGCGAGACGTCGAGTCGCCGGGGACGCCGAGACCCCGGCGGGACCTGAGGGACGTGACTGACGTGGTCCGCGTGCTGTACCCCGGTTCGTTCGATCCCGTGCACAACGGTCACGTGGAGGTCGTCGAGATGGCGGCCGAACTCTTCGACGAGGTGATCGTGGCGGCGATGCGCAACCCCACCAAGGGCGAGACGCTGTTCAGCATGACCGAGCGCGAGGCCATGCTGAACGAGACGTTCGCGCACCTCCCGAACGTGCGCACCACCATGTTCGGCGAGTTGGTGGTGAGCCTGGCGCGCCGGGAGGGGGCCGACTTCATCATGAAGGGCCTGCGCGCCGTGTCGGACTTCGAGAGCGAACTGCAGATGGCCCAGACCAACCGCAAGGTGGCCGGCGTGCACACCGTCTTCCTCCCGTCCACCTCGGCCAGCTCCTTCATCGCCTCGAAGTACATCCGGGAGATCGCCCGCTTCGGGGGCGACGTGGACTCGATGGTGCCCGCCCCGGTGGCCAAGCGCCTCGCCGAGAACCGGTCGGTCTCGTGAGCCGCTACGACGATCCCTTCGCGCCCGGCGGCGACGAGCCGGACTTCTCCCCGGGCGGGCCGGCCGGCGAGCCGGGGCCGTTCGAGTCCCTCGCCGGCGGCGGCCCCGAAGTCGTCGAGGACGTGGAGGCGGCACTCGCCGACCTGGAGCGGTACGTCAGCGGGGCGCGCGCCTCGAGCCTGTCCTCGCAGGTCCGGCTGGACCGTGACCACCTCCTGGAGCTGATCCGCATCGCCCGGGCCCGGCTGCCGGTGGCCCTGCGCAGCGCCAGGTGGCTCATCAAGGAGCGCAACGACTACCTGGCCAAGGCGCGCCGGGACGCCGAGGAGCTCATCGACGACGTGAAGGCCGAGGCGGGGCGCATGGTGCAGCGCACCGAGGTCGTCAAGCAGGCGGAGGTGCGGGCCCGCCGGATCACCGAGGCGGCCGAGGAGCAGGCCCGCCGCCAGCGGCTGGAACTCGAGGACTACTGCGACGAGCACCTCGCCCGCTTCGAGGAGGCCATGGAGCGCGCCCTGGACAACGTGCGGCAGGGACGCCGGCGGTTGCAGGGCTCGATCCCGCCCGCCCCCTCGCCGGACCCCACCGAGGCCGAGGAGGCCGACCCGCTCTTCTTCGACCAAGACGAGGAGTGAGCGAGCCGCGCCCGGGCGCGCGCCCGGTCCTGGTCACCGTCGCCGACCTGCTGGCGACCCCCGGCCGGCGGCGGGAGTTGACAGGCAGGCGGGTTCTGGAGGACCTGGCGGTCGGCGGCGGGGCGATCGCCGGGGACGCCGTCGAGTTGCAGCTCGTGCTGGAGGCACAGGCGGGGCGCATCATCTGCTCGGGCGAGGTGCACGCCCGCTGGGAACTCGAGTGCCGGCGCTGCCTGGGACCGGTGCTCGTCCCCGTGACGCCCGACGTGACCGAGGTGTTCGAGCAGGTGCCGGCCGAGGGCGAGACGTTCCCGCTGGAGGGCGAGGTCGTGGACCTGGCGCCGATGCTGCGCGAGGCGGTGCTGCTGACGCTGCCGCTCGCCCCGCTCTGCGACGAGTCCTGCGGTGGGCCCGCCGAAGGCTCGTACTACGGGCCGCCGCCCACCGAGGACGAGGCGGCCGGCGAGGCGCCACGCGATCCGCGCTGGGCGGCCCTCGACGACTTCCAGCCCTGACTCCGGGCCTGAGGAACCGGCAGGGGAGGCCGCTACCGTCACGGTGTGGCCGTTCCCAAGAAGAAGACCTCCAAGTCGCGCTCCCGCAGCCGCCGCGCCGCCGCTTGGCGCCTGCGGGCGCCGTCCCGCTCGTCCTGCTCCCGCTGCGGAGCCGCCAAGCTGCCGCACCGGGTCTGCGGGCAGTGCGGCTGGTACCGCGACCGGCAGGCGGTCGAACTCGGCTGAGGTGGTTCGCCGGCCTGTGAGCCGACCTGCCACCGACACGCAGCGCAATCCCCGATTCCTGCGGTCATCGTGAGCCCGCTGCCGGTCGCCGTCGACGCCATGGGGGGCGACAACGCGCCCGAGGCGATCGTGGCGGGTGCCCGCATGGCGGCGGGCGAGGGGCTCGGCGTGGTGCTGGTGGGCCCGCCCGAGCAGCTCGACGGCAGCGGCCTGGAGGTGATCCCGGCGCGTGAGGTCGTCGACATGGACGCCGACCCGGGTGTCAGCGTCCGGCGTCTCAAGGACGCCTCGGTGGTGCGGGCGGCCGAGGCCGTGCGCGACGGCAAGGCCTGCGCCATGCTCTCCGCCGGCAACACCGGCGCCGCCATGGCGAGCGCGCTGCTGCGCTTCGGGCGGATCAAGGGGGTCGTGCGCCCCGCGGTGGCCTGCCTCTTCCCGGTGCCCGGGCGGGCGACGCCCACCGTGGTGCTGGACTGCGGGGCCAACTCCGACTGCGTCGCCGGCTGGCTGGTGCAGTTCGCCCGCATGGGCGCGGTGTACAGCCGCGCCGCTTTCGGCACCGCCGAGCCGCGGGTGGGGCTGCTGTCCATCGGCGAGGAGGCCGGCAAGGGTTCGGCCCTGGTCAAGGAGGTCTTCGGGCTGCTGGAGGATCCGGGCTGGCAGGACCGCGCCGGGGCCCGCTTCGTGGGCAACGTGGAGGGGCGCGACCTGTTGCTGGACTGCGCGGACGTCATCGTGACCGACGGATTCACCGGCAACGTGATGCTGAAGACCGCCGAGGGAGTGGCCGCCGTCATCGCCGCCCAGATCATCGGCCTGGCCGACAGCTCCCCCGAGGCCCGGGCCGGCGCCGACCTGTTCTTCCCCGCGCTCATGGGCCTCTACGAGACCTTCGACCCGGAGAACACCGGCGGTGCGGTCCTGCTGGGTGTGCGGGGCGTGTGCACCATCTCGCACGGATCCTCGAGTCCCAAGGCGATCGCCAGCGCCATCGGCGTGTCCCATCGACTGGCGGCGGCGGGGGTCCCCTCACAGATCGCCGACGCGGTGACCGGGTAGGATTCGATCTCGCCACGGCGCGCCGCCCGGCGCGCCGGCCCTCGAGAGGAGGCAGCAGCCGTGCCGGCGGAGACCCACGTTTCGCAGAGTCCGATGCCGCGGTCGGAGATCCTGGAGCAGATCAGGGGCCGGCTGGCCGACATTCTCGAGATCGACCCCGCCGACGTCGCCGAGGGCGATTCCTTCCTCGACGACCTCGACGCCGACTCGCTGGCGCTGATCGAGCTGGTCGAGGCGCTGGAGGAGGAGTTCGGCGAACGCACCGTGGGCTTCCGGATCGACGACGAGGACCTGCAGGACCTGCGGACGGTCCGCGACGCGGTCGACTACGTCGAGGCGCGACTGGGTTGAGTGGCTGCTGTCGAGGGCGACAACCTGCCGGAGCGCATCGGCTACCGGTTCGCTGACGAGACGCTGAAGGAGTTGGCGCTGCGCCACCGGTCCTGGGTGGCCGAGCAGCGTCCGGTCGCCGGCGCCAGGCCCGCCTCCAACGAGCGCCTCGAATTGCTGGGCGACGCCGTGCTGGACGTGGTCGTCTCCGAGCACCTCTACACCCGCTACCCCGACCTGGACGTGGGCCAACTCGCCAAGGTGCGGGCCTCGGTGGTGTCGGCCGACTGCCTGGCGGAGCTGGCCGGCGAGCTGCGACTCGGGGAGGAACTGCTGTTGGGGCGGGGCGAGGAGGCGGCCGGCGGTCGGGCCAAGCGTTCCATCCTGGCCGACGCCGCCGAGGCCCTCATCGGCGCCGTGTATCTCGACGGGGGCTGGGAGCCGGCGCGGCGGCTGGTGCTGTCGCTGATCACCGAGCGCATCGCCACTGTGGCGACCGATCCCGGGCGGGACGACCACAAGACCGTGTTGCAGGAGCGGGCGGCGCACGCCGGGGACGCCGTGCCCGGCTACCGCCTGAGCCACAGCGGTCCCGACCACGAGCTCACCTGGCGGGCCGTCGTGATGGTCGGCGACATCGAGTGCGGCGCCGGCGAGGGGCGCACCAAGAAGCAGGCCGAGCAGGCGGCCGCGCACGCCGCGCTGGCCCGCTACGAGCCGGCGTCGCCGGCCCGTGCGCCATCCCCGGACGCCCCCGGCGCGGGTGCGAAGATGGTCTCCGGCCCCCCTGGGTCCGGAGACGACGCGGCAAGGACACCATGATCGAGTCACCCGAAATAGAGGTCGTGCGCCGTGAGCTGGAGCGCGAGGTCCTGGACAGGCGGGTGAAGGCGGTCGAGGTGCTGTCCGAGAGCGTCACCCCCCACAGCGCCGAGGAACTGAACGAGCGACTGGAGCGGGCCAAGATCACCGGGGAGGTCTCCCGGCAGGGCCTGCAGCTGCTGCTCTCCTTCGACAACGAGGAGATCATGGGGGTCACCCTCGGCGCCGGCGGCCACCTGCGCCGCCAACCCAACAGGGATCGGGTCGATCCCGCCACGCGCCTCGTCATCACGTTCACGCAGTACGGGGGGCTGCGCCTGCTGGACTTCAAGGAAGGGGCCCGGCTGCGCCTGTTGAGTCCCGAGCAGGCGCAGGAGCAGCAGCACGGGGGCATCGACCCGCTCGTCACGTCGCTCTCCTGGACCGACTTCTCGAGCCTGCTGGCGACCCCGTCGCGCCCGATCTACCTGAAGGCCTTCCTCACCAACTCCGGCGCGATCGTCGGCGTCGGCGACATGTACGCCGATGAGATCCTCTTCAACGCCGGGCTGCGCCACGACCGGATGACCGACTCGCTGGGGCGCCAGGAGATCCGCCGGCTGTGGCGGGCCATCGTGGAGGTGCTGCACGACGCCGTGAAGTACCGGGGCTCCACGCTGGAGGACAATCACTTCGTGTCGCTGTCGGGCGAGCCCGGCGCGTACCAGAACCATCACAACGTCTTCCGCAGGCACGGCCGGCTGAGCCCGCGCTCGCGCCGGCCGATCGTGCGGGTCAAGTACCGGGGGCGCTGGACCTACTACTGCGAGCAGTCACAGGTGTAGCCGTGTTCCTGCAGGCCCTGACCCTGAAGGGTTTCAAGTCGTTCGCCGAGACCACGACGATCGGCTTCGCCCCCGGTCTGTCGGTGATCGTCGGACCCAACGGCAGCGGCAAGTCCAACATCGTGGACGCCATCAGCTGGGTGCTGGGTTCGCAGTCCCCGACGGCTCTGCGCTCCCAGCAGATGGACGACGTGATCTTCGCGGGCAACCCGGGCCGGGCGGCGCTGGGGCGGGCGGAGGTCACCCTCGGCTTCGACAACGCCGACCGCCGCCTGCCGCTGGATCTCGACGAGGTCGCCATCAGCCGCACCCTGTTCCGCAGCGGCGACAGCGCCTACGCCATCAACGCCACGCAGACCCGCCTCATCGACATCGCCGAGATGCTCTCCGCCGCCGGGGTGGGGCGGCACCGTCACGTGATCGTGTCCCAGGGCCACATTGACGCCGTGCTGAGGGCCAAGCCGGCCGAGCGGCGGGCCATCCTGGAGGAGGCCGCCGGCGTGTCCGCCTACCGGGTGCGCAAGGAGAAGGCGGTGCGGCGGCTGACCGACACCGAGGCGAACCTGGCTCGCCTCGGGGACCAGTTGAACGAGGTCAGGCGGGCGCTGCGGCCCCTGGAGCAGCAGGCCTCGGTGGCGCGCCGTCACGGCGCGCTGGCTGCGGAGTTGGCCGCCCTGCAGATCCACCGGCTCGGAGCCGAGCTCGGCGAGCTGCGGGAGCGCCGGCGCGAGGCGGCGACCCGGCGGCGGGACCTGGCGGACCGCCGCGCCGCGGACGGCCGTGAGCTCGCCGCCCTCGACGGGCGCATCGCCACCGCCGAGGCGCGCCTGTCGGCTCCGGACCACGTGGCGCTGGCCACCGCCGGCGAGCGCCTCGCCTCCCTGGAGGACCGCGTGCAGCAGGCCCGGCGGGCCATCGACCGCCGCCGGCAGGACTACGAGCGCCGCCGCCGGGGATGGTTGGCCGACGACCTGCTGGCCTCCCTCGGCGACGAGTCCACCCGCATCGAGGCCGCCCTGACCGAACTGGACGGCGCCGAGGCCGGGCTGTCCGCCGAGGGGGCCCGCCTCGACGACGACGCCGCCGTGCTGGCCGCCGCCGAGCGGCAGCGGGCGCAGGCGGTGGTCGCCGAGACGGCCGCCCGGCGGGCACAGGCCGACGCCGCCGGCGAGTGCAACCGGTGGAAGGCGCGGGTCGACGCCCTGGCCCTGACCTTGGGCGACGAGCGGGCGCGCTCGGGCATGGAGGTGCTCGAACAGACCGCCGGCGTCCTGGGGGCGCTCGGCGACCTGGTGACCGTGGAGGAGGGTTGGGAGGCGGCGTTCGAGGCCGCCGCCGGGGAAGCCCTGGCGGCCGCCGTCCTGGACGGCCGCGCCGCGGCCCGGCCGGCGCTGGAGGCGCTGGTGCGGGCGGGGACCGCCGGCGCGGTGCTGCCGGCGCAGGCGCCGGGTGCCGGGCCGCCGCCGGTGGGGCAGCCGCTGCGCCCGCACGTGCGCGGCCGGCGCGGGGGAGTGGACGAGGTGCTCGACGGGCTCATCGGCCCCGTCGTCGTCGTGCCGACCTGGCAGGAGGCCTGCGACGCCGTCGCCGACCATCCCGACGCCACGATCGTCACGCCGGCGGGCGATTGCTTCTCCCGGACCGGCTGGCGGGTGGGGGTGCACCGCTCGGGGGCGGTGGGCGAGGCGCTGGAGGAGTCCCGCCGGCGGCTCCGCCAGGCCGAGGACTCGCTGGCCGGCGCCGACCGGGCGCTCCGCGAGGCGGCCGCCGCCGTCGCCACCGCCGGCGGGGAGGGAGCCGACTTGCAGCGGCGCCGCACCGATCTGGAGGCCGAGCGCCGGTCGCTGGAGATGCGGGTCTCGGGGGTCAGGGCGCGCCGTGCGGTGCTGTCCGATCGCCGGGACGAGCTCCGGGCGCGCCTGGCGGGTCACGAGGCGGCGGTCGCCTCCGCCGGTGCCGACGCCCGGCGCAGCGCGGCCCTGGCGGAGCTGGCGGCTCGGCTGGCCGGCAGCGCCGAGGAGTGCCGCAGCGGTCTGGAGCGGCTGCGCGCCCGCCAGCGCCGGCTGGCGGAGGCGGGCCGGCTCACCGCGGCGCGGCTCGACGGGGACCGCAGGGCGCGCGCCGCGCTGGCCGCGTCGATCGCCGAGGTGGGTGAGGAACTGCTCGGCGCCCAGCGCGCCGAGGACGAACTCCGGCTGCGCATCGAATCGGTCACCGAGACCCTGCGCAGCCGGCACGACTGCGACGAGGTCCGGGCCACCCGAACCGCCCCGCCCGACCTCCCCGAGGGCGTCACCGCCCCGCAGCGCATCCGCGAGCTGGAGCGGCTGTTGCGCGGCATCGGCCCGGTGAACCCGCTGGCCGTGCGCGAGCACGACGTCCTGCGGGAGCGGCACGACCAGCTGGCCGCCCAGATCTCCGACGTCCGCAGCGCCCGCCGGGACCTCACGAAGCTCGTCCGGAGCGTCGACAGCGAGATCCTGGAGGCGTTCTCCCGCTGCTACCGCGAGGTCGCGGAGAGTTTCGAGACGGTCTTCGGCGTGCTCTTCGACGGGGGCGCGGGCCGGCTGTCCCTCACCGAGCCGCAGGATCCGCTCAACTCGGGCGTGGAGATCGAGGCGCAGCCCGCCGGGAAGAACCTGCGCAGGCTGGCACTGCTGTCCGGCGGTGAGCGCTCCCTGGCGGCGCTGGCGTTCCTGTTCGCGGTGTTCCGGTCGCAGGACTGCCCGTTCTACGTGCTGGACGAGGTGGACGCCGCCCTCGACGACGTCAACCTGCACCGCTTCCTGCGGCTGCTCGAGGACTTCCGCGCCACTGCGCAGCTCATTCTGGTCACGCACCAGAAGCCCACCATGGAGATCGCCGACAGCCTGTACGGCGTGACGATGCGCCCGGGCGGCACCAGCAGGGTGATCGCCGAGCGCCGGCACACCCTGCTTCCCCTGCAGGCGACCGGCGCGGGGGTTTCGCCCGGCGCCTGAGCGGTCGCGGCAGCGGTCGGAAGTGACGCATCGCGGCCGGATTGGTACCGTCACAGGCGTGCGCGTGCTCGTCGCCGACGACGAAGAGGACCTGGTAGGAGCGATCGCCCGCGGCCTGCGCCGGGACGGCTACGCCGTGGACGAGGCCTACGACGGGGCCGAGGCGCTGGCCAAGGCCTCGGTGGTGGATTACGACGTCATCTGCCTGGACCTGACGATGCCCGCGGTCGACGGCAGGGAGGTGTGCCGCCGCCTGCGCGACCCGTCCTGGAGCAGTCACCGCCCGCGCATCCTGATGCTCACGGCCCGCGACAGCCTCGAGGACCGCATCGGGGGGCTCGACGACGGCGCCGACGACTACCTCGTCAAGCCGTTCGCGTTCGAAGAGTTGACGGCGCGGATCCGGGCGCTGCTGCGCCGGGACGCCGGACGCCGCGGGTCCCGCCTCGTCGTCGGCGACATCGAGATGGACCTCAGCCGGCACGCCGTGCGGCGCCAGGGCCACGAGATCACCCTGACGCCGAAGGAGTTCACGCTGCTGCGGTACTTCTGCAGCCGCCCCGGCGAGGTCGTCTCGCAGGAGGAGTTGCTGGACCACGTCTGGGACGAGCACACCGACCCGTTCACCAACACCGTGCGGGTGACCGTCGGGACCTTGCGGCGCAAGCTCGGCCTGCCCGGCAGCCCGGCGCCGATTGAGACGGTCGTGGGGACGGGTTACCGGCTGGACGCCCCGCCGGGCGGCGACGGCCCCGATGGGCCGACCGGACCCGAGGATCCGGCGTACGTGCTCGGCGACGTCGCCTCGCCCGCCTCGCCCACGTCGGCCCCCTATCCCTGATAGTGGGCGCAGGGTGGAACCCGCGGGCGCTGAGTCCATGACCGGTGCCCGTTCCCGCGAACGGTTCCTCCGCCGCTTCTACCGCTCGCTGGGCTCCATCCGCTTCCGCCTGGCGCTGGTCTACAGCCTGCTCCTCTTCGGCCTGGGCGCCGTCGCGGTGGGAGGCATCTACTGGGGACTGGCTCGGAACCTCGACGAGTCGCCGCTCTCGCAGTCGATCGGCCTGGACGAGTTCCGGGCCGGCGGCATCACCTCCGCCGAGGAGCCGGCCGTCAGGGAGTTGCTGGCGGCCACCGAGATCGACGCCAACGAGCGGGCCATGCAGACGCTGCGGGACTACTCGCTCATCGCTCTGGCGATCCTGTTCGGCGCCAGCATGATCGTCGGTTGGTCCCTGGCCGGTCACGTGCTGAAGCCCGTGGGCCGCATCACCGCGGTGGCCCGGCGGATCAGCGCCACCGACCTCTCCCAGCGCATCGCCTTGGACGGTCCGCCCGACGAGCTGCGGCGACTGGCCGACACCTTCGACGACATGCTGGACCGCCTGGACCGTTCTTTCGACGCCCAACGGGGGTTCGTGGAGGACGCCTCCCACGAGTTGCGCAACCCGCTGGCGGTGATCCGCAGCAACCTGGACACGACACTGGCCGATCCCGACGCCACCACCGAGGACTACCGGGTCGTGGCCGAGCAGGTGAGCCGGTCCACCGAGCGCATGTCGCGCGTCGTCGACGACTTGGTCACCTTCGCCCGGCACGAGACCCGGCCGCAGCACCTCACCCTGGTGGACGTCGGGGAGCTCTCGAGCCAGGCGACCGCCGAGTTCGAGGGCTACGCCGCCAACCACGACGTGATGCTGACGCACTACGCGCCCAGCGGCCTGCTGGCCCTCGGCGACGCCGGCAGCCTCCGGCAGGCGCTGGCGAACCTGCTCTCCAACGCCCTGAGCGTGGCGCCCGCGGGATCCGAGGTGCGCATCACCGCGGGGGGTGAGGGCGCCTGGATCTGGGTGGCGGTGGAGGATCAGGGCCCCGGTATTCCCGCGGACGAGCAGGAGCGCGTCTTCCAGCGGTTCCAGCGCGGCAGGCAGGCGTCGGCCGAGGGGCGGGGCCTGGGTCTGGCGATCGTGCGCCAGATCGCCGAGTCGCATCGCGGCGAGGCGCGCCTCACCTCGACCGAAGGCTTCGGATCCACCTTCACGATCCTGCTGCCGGCGACGGGGGCGAGCAGCCCGGGCGCCCGGATCAGACGCAGGGGCCGGGTCGCGGAGAACGTTCCGATCCCTCTCTGAATCGACCGGGGGCGGATCCGAGGCTCCGGCGCGCCGCCCCAATAGCGTGGACGGTGTCCAGCGCACGACCGTGACCCCGGAGACGGAGTTCACATGGCACCTGACCAGCCCGACTCGCCGAGCGATCCCGGCGAGGGCCCGTTCGAGGACCGGCCGGCCGCCGCCGGAGGTTTCTCGGGGCCCGGCCCGTCGCGCGGCGGGGCCCCCGGCGGCGCGCCGGGCGACTCGTGGCCCCGGGACTACGACCTGGCCTGGACGCTTTGGTCGAGCGAGGAGGGGCTGCCGCGGGACCCCGGTCCGCCCGGCGGCCGCCGCCGGCGGCGCTTCAGCGCCGAGGCCTTCGCGGTGCTCGTCAGCCTGTCGGCGCTCGCACTCGGAGCGGTGGCGGTCGTGCAGTCCTCGGGCGAGCCCGACGAGGCGGTCCGCTACATCCCCGTCCGGCCACCGGAGATCATCGGTCCGGCGCCGCAGTCGGGTGCCGCGGCCGCCCCGGCGCCGCCCCCCGCCGACGAGCCGCTCCCACCGCAGGCGACGGAGGTTGCACCGCAGCCGACCGCCGCGCCGCCGGACGCCGCCGGGGCCGTCGCGCCGGCGCCCTCGCCGGCGCCGCAGGAGACGGTGCCCGCGCCCGCGCCGCCAGCCGGTCCGGCACAGGAGCCGGTGGTCTACGCCGCCGGCCGGGTGGAGCCGGCGGTCGTGCTGATCCAGACGTCCCAGGGCCAGGGATCGGGGATCATCTACGACGATGCCGGGCTGATCCTGACCGCCGCGCACGTCGTCGAGAACGCCGAACCTCTCGCCGACCTGTTCGCCGGGGAAGGAGCGGGCGGGCCCGGGCGCCCCGAGGGCCTCGAGATCGACCCCCCCGACGGGCTCGACGTTCCGGAAGCCCTGATAGGGGAGGTGCCCGACGTCATCGTGCACCTGGCCAGCGGTCTGCGCACCGGCGGCAAGGTCGTGGGGGCGAACCGGGAGCTCGACGTGGCCGTCGTGCAGATCGACCCGGCGCTCGACGTGGACGTGGCGGAGATCGGTCCGCTGTCGACGGTGCAGGTGGGCCAGACCGCCGTGGCGGTGGGCAGCCCGTTCGGCATGGAGAACGTCGTGACCGTCGGCGTGGTGAGCGCCCTCAACCAGGTGCTGGGGGGCCAGAACATGCCGCCGCTGGGCATGATCCAGACCGACGCTCCGATCAATAAGGGCAACAGCGGCGGCGCCCTGGCCGATCTGGAGGGACGTGTGATCGGCATGAACGTGGCGATCCAGGCCACCTTCGGCGGGGGGAACATCGGCGTGGGCTTCGCCACTCCCATCGAGGTGGCCATCTGGATCGCCGAGGAGCTGCGTGCCGGGCGCGACGTGCGTTTCGGCTTCCTGGGCATAACCGGCTACACCCCGCCGCTGGGGGAACCGGGAGCGATCGTGGCCTCGGTAACCCCCGGCGGGCCCGCCGAGGCGGCCGGGATGCAGGTGAACGACCGCATCGTCGCCTTCGACGGTCAGCCCGTGGGTTCGATGGGCGAGTTGACCGTCGCCGTCCGGCTGCGGGCGCCGGGGACCGAGGTGCCCGTCGAGGTGGTCCGCGGCGACCAGCTCATCCGCCTGTTCGTCCCCCTCGGCGACCGGGGCGCCTCACTGGACATCGAGCCGGTCCCCGACGAGTCGCTCGAGCCCGAGATCGAGCCCTAGGCGGGGCGGGACCCGGTGACGGCGGCGCGCCACCTGCCCGAAGGCGTATTCGAGGACCCGGAACCGGCCCCGCGCTGGCGTGCGCGGCTGGCGAAGGCCCGGTCGGCGATGGGCGGGCGGCTCGGCGCCGCGCTGGCGCGTCCCGACCTCGACGCCGGCACCTGGGAGGCGCTGGAGGAGGCCCTGCTGGGCGCGGACGTGAGTTGGGAGGTGACCGAGCGGCTGCTGGGGCAGTTGCGCGCCGAGGCCTCCCAGCGGCGCATCGATGATCCCGGGGAGTTGCGCTCCCTGCTCGCAGCGGCCGTGACCGAGACGATGGACGCCCCCGACACGGGGCTGGATCGGTCGGGTTCGCCCGCGGTCTGGCTGTTCGTGGGGGTCAACGGCTCGGGCAAGACGACGACCATCGGGAAGCTGGCGCACGCCGAGGTGGCGGCGGGCCGGCGGGTGGTCCTCGCCGCCGCCGACACCTTCCGCGCCGCCGCCACCGAGCAGCTCGCCGCCTGGGCGGAGCGGGCGGGCGCGCAGCTCGTGCGCGGCAACCCGGGTGGCGACCCCGCGGCGGTGGCATTCGACGCCGCCTCCCACGCCGCGGCCACCGGCGCCGACCTGGTGATGATCGACACCGCCGGACGCCTGCACACCAACCACAACCTCATGGGCGAGCTGGCGAAGATCCGCCGCGTGGCCGAGCGGGCGCCGGGCGAGTTGCGCGAGGTGCTCGTCACCCTCGACGCCACGGTCGGCCAGAACGGTCTCACCCAGGCCCGGATGTTCGGCGAGGCCGCCGGCGTGACGGGCGCGGTGCTGACCAAGCTGGACGGCTCGGCCCGGGGCGGCTCGCTGCTGTCGGTGCGGGCGGAGTTGAATGTGACGGTCAAGCTGGTGGGCCTCGGCGAGGGGCTGGGTGATCTGGTGCCGTTCGACGCTGCGGCCTTCGCGGCCGCGCTCGTGGGCGACGACGAGGAGCACGCCGATGTTCGAGGCACTTAGCGGCAACCTCAACGCCGTCTTCGACCGGCTGCGGCGCAAGGGCAGGCTGCGTCCGGAGGACATCACCGAGGCGCTGGGCGAGATCCGCCGGGCACTGCTGGCGGCCGACGTGGCCACCGGGGTGGTGACGGAGTTCCAGGACCGGGTGCGCAGCCAGGCGCTCGCCGCCGATCTGAACCGTGCTCTCAACCCGACCCAGCAGGTGGTGCGGATCGTGCACGCCGAACTGGTGCGCTCCCTCGGCGGCGAGGCGATGTCGATCAGCTTCGCCCCCCGTCCGCCCACGGTCGTGCTCCTGGCCGGCCTGCAAGGCTCGGGCAAGACGACGGCGGCCGCCAAGCTGGCCCGCTGGTTCCGCAGCCAGGGGCGCAGCCCGCTGCTCGTGGGCGCCGACCTCTCGCGCCCCGCCGCGGTCGAGCAGTTGCGCATCCTGGCCGCCGAGATCGCCGTGCCGGTCTTCAGCGAGGCGACCGACCCTGTCGCGGTGTCGGCGGCCGGGCTCGCCGAGGCCCGCCGGCTGGGTCGGGACGTGGTGATCTGCGACACGGCCGGGCGCCAGGTGGTCGACGAGGCCCTGATGGCCGAGGTGCGGGCCATCGGCCAGGAAATCCAGCCCCACTACACGTTCCTGGTGCTCGACGCCATGACCGGCCAGGAGGCCGTGCGCGTCGGCCGAAGCTTCCACACCGCCGTCGGGCTCGACGCCGTGATCCTGACCAAACTCGACGGCGACGCCCGCGGCGGGGCCGCGCTGTCGGTGCGCGCGGCGGTGGGCGCCCCGGTGGCGTTCGCCTCGGTCGGCGAGCGCCTCGGCGACTTCGAGCGCTTCCATCCCGACCGCCTGGCGGGACGGATCCTGGGCATGGGCGACCTGCTGTCGCTGGCGGAGAAGGCGGAGGCCGCCTACGAGGGGCGCCAGGCCGCCGAGGCCGCCGGCGCCGCCGAACGCGTCCTGGCGGGCGACTTCACGCTGGACGACTTCTTGGAGCAGATGCGCCGGATGCGCAAGCTGGGCGGGCTCGGTGACGTGCTGGCCCACCTGCCCGCCGAGCAGGCGGCGCAGGCGACCGAAGCCGGCGTGGACGACCGGCGCCTGGGGAGGATGGAGGCGATCATCTGCTCGATGACCCCCGGCGAACGCGCCCAGCCCGCCATCATCGACGGGTCCCGCCGGCGCAGGATCGCCGCCGGCAGCGGCACCACGACCGCAGAGGTGGGCGAGCTGCTGCGCAACTTCAGCGCGGCGCGGAAGATGATGCGCGGCGCCCGCCCGGGCGGGGGCCGCCGCTCCAAGGGATCCAAGGGTCGCAAGTCCAGGGGCTCGGGGCGGGTCACGCCCGCGGGCGGAGCCCGGAACCGGTCCGCCGCCGACCTGCTCGAGCAGCTGGAGGGGCTGGAGAGGCCCGACGGCGGCACCGCCGGGTCGGCGCCGGGCTCGCAGCCTCCGGGCCCGCTGGCCTGGCCGGGACGCTGAGGGTCAGGGCCCCGGCGACGCGGTCGCCGATCCCCGGAGATGGAATGGCGACGATTTCACGGCACACTTATGCGTCGAAGCCGGCGCCACGGGGCCCGGCCGGGAATCTCCTGTGGAGGCGACGAATCGTGGCAGTGCGGCTTCGCTTGATGCGCAGAGGCAAGAAGCGCCAGCCCACCTACCGGGTGGTGGCGGCGGACAAGCGGTCGGCTCGCAACGGGCGCTTCATCGAATCGATCGGCTACTACGACCCGCGCCAGGAGCCGTCGCTGGTGAACATCGACAACGAGAAGGCCCTGAAGTGGCTCCGCAACGGCGCCCAGCCGAGTGAGCGTGTCGAGAAGCTTCTGAAGATCTCCGGCGCCTGGGACGAGTTCAAGGGCACCGGCTCGCGGCTCGAGGAGCTGGACTCCGCAACCACGGGATCATCCTCGTGAGCGACGCCGGCGCGCCCCGCGCCCAAGCGGTTCTCGAACACATCGTCCGGTCGGTGGTCGAGGCGCCCGAGGCGGCCCGGGTGGTGGCCAGCGCCGACGGCGAGGATGTTCGGCTCGACGTGCACGTGGACCGGGCCGACATCGGCAGGGTCATCGGCCGGCGGGGCCGGGTGGCGAGCGCCATCCGCACCGTCGTGCGGGCGGCCGCGGTCAACGACGGCCGCAGCGTCACCGTCGACTTCGTCGAGCCCTGATCGGCCGTGGCGCCCCCGGTGCGCCCGCCGACGGATCTCCTGGAGGTCGGGCGGGTCGACCGGCCCCACGGCATCAAGGGTGAGGTTGTCGTCTCCCTGGTCACGAACCGCACTGAGCGGCTCGAGCCCGGTGCCGAGTTGCAGACCGCCGAGGTCACCCTGGTCGTGCGGCGGGCGCGCCTACGCCAGGACCGCTGGCTGGTGGCCTTCGAGGGCTACGAGGACCGCGACGCCGCCGAGGGGCTGCGCGGCGCCACACTGCTCGCCGCGCCGCTGGAGGATCCCGACGAGCTCTGGGTGCACCGGCTCATCGGCGCCGAGGTGATCTCCGCCGACGGCCTGGCGCGGGGCACCGTCAGCGCCGTGCAGGCCAACCCGGCCAGCGACCTGCTGGTCACCGAAGGCGGCGCGCTGGTGCCGCTGACGTTCGTGGTGAGGGTCGAGGAGGGCGACGGGAGACCGGCCCGCATCGTCGTCGACGCGCCGGCGGGGCTCTTCGAGTTGCCCTGACGCACCGGGGAGGCGCCATGAGGATCGACGTGATCTCCATCTTTCCCGACATGATCGAGCAGTTCGCCTCCCACAGCCTGCTGGGCAAGGCCCGCAGGGACGGGCTCTTCGAGTTGCGGGTGCTGGATCTCCGCTCGGTGGCCACCGACCCGCACCGCTCCGTGGACGACGCGCCCTTCGGCGGCGGCCCCGGCATGGTGCTGGCGCCAGAGCCCGTCTTCGAGACCGTCGAGCGGGCCGAGGTGGCGCGCCCGCTGATCCTGCTGTCGGCGGCGGGGCGCCGGCTGGACCAGCGCACCGTCGAGACCCTCGCCGCCGGCGACGGTTTCTCGCTGCTGTCCGGCCGCTACGAGGGCGTCGACGAGCGGGTGCGCCTGGCGCTCGTCGATGACGAGATATCGGTGGGGGACTACGTGCTCGCCGGCGGTGAGGTGGCCGCCATGGTGGTGCTGGAGGCGGTCGTGCGGCTGCTGCCGGGCGTGATGGGCAACACCGACTCCGGCGGGGACGACTCCTTCAGCAGCGGGCTCCTGGGCCACCCGCAGTACACCCGGCCGGCGGAGTACCGCGGCATGGCGGTACCGGAGGTGCTGCGCTCGGGGGACCACGGGCGCGTCGAGCGCTGGCGCCGGGCGCAGGCCCTGGCGCGCACGCAGCGGCAGCGTCCCGACCTGATCGCCGCCCGCGGCGGTCTCAGCGAGGCCGACGTGGAGCTCCTCGAGGAGTTCGATCTGCTTCCCGACGGCTGAGCGGACCCGCTGACCGGTGGCACCGGGGAACTTCGGCCCTATCCTGCACTATCCCGTTTCCCCCGTCCCGCCTGACGTGTCCGTGATAGGAGACCGGCCATGCAGCCCACCGACCTGGTCGATGTGCAGAGCCTGCGAACCGACGTACCGGACTTCCGGCCGGGGGACACCGTCAAGGTGCACGTCCGGGTCACCGAGGGAAGTCGCGAGCGCATCCAGATCTTCCAGGGCGTGGTGATCGCCCGGCGGGGGTCGGGTGTGCGCGAGTCCTTCACCGTGCGCAAGGTGAGCTTCGGCGTGGGCGTCGAGCGCACCTTCCCCACCCACACGCCCAGCATCAGGGAGCTGGAGGTGGTCAGCCGCGGCCGGGTGCGCCGGGCCAAGCTGTACTACCTGCGCGACCGGATCGGCAAAGCGGCGAAAGTACCCGAGCGGCGCGTGGTCTGAGCCGCCCCGCCCGGCCGATGACCGCCGGTCGGCAACGGCTCGGTCGCTGGGGGGAGGACAAGGCCGCCGCCTGGTACCTCGAGCGCGGCTGGGAGGTGCTGGACCGCAACTGGCGCGGCACCGGCGGTGAGTTGGATCTGGTGCTCGGCCGTGGCGGCACCGTGGTGTTCTGCGAGGTCAAGACGCGCTCCAGCAGGGCGTACGGGCACCCGGCGGAGGCCGTGGATCGCCGCAAGCAGCAGCGCATCCGCGCCCTGGCCGTCCAGTGGTTGCGCCAGCACCACGAGCCGGCGGCGAACCTGCGCTTCGACGTGGCCTGCGTGCTGAAGGGCCGACTGGAGGTGCTGGAGGGGGCGTTCTGAGGTCGCCCGCAGGTACAGTGATGCCTCCGGAACGGGCTGTGGCGCAGCTTGGTTAGCGCGTTGGTCTGGGGGACCAAAGGTCCCGGGTTCAAATCCCGGCAGCCCGACTAGGATCCTCCGGAATCGGAAGGGTTCCAACTAGCCACGGAGGTCGGACATGCCTACGCCGCAACCCGCAATTTTCGCCGAAATGGGACAGCACCAGTGGTACGTCCACCTGAGCCGAGTGGACGGCGCCGATCTGGGTCACATCAAGAGCGTGATCGCCGACACCCGCGCCGCAGCCGACGCCGCCGGCGTCAACCTCGTGGTGGGCCTCGGGCCGAGCCTGCTGGCCGAGTTGACCGATGACGTCCCCGACGACTTCCAGGACTTCGTCACCATCGAGTCCACCGACGGCAGCGGGCGCGAGGCCAAGGGCACCCAGGAGGAGTTGCTGTTCTGGCTGAACAGCCCCGACAAGGACAAGGTCTGGCAGACGCAGTACGACGCCCGCACCGCCCTGACCGGCCACATGGTCGTGCCGCGCGACACGAACACCTTCATCCTGGGCGACTCGCTGGACATGACCGGGTTCATCGACGGCACCGGCAACCCCGAGCCCGAGCGTGAGCCCGAGGTGGCCCTCGTGCCCGACGGGTCGCCGGGCGCCGGCGGCAGCTTCATCCTCGCCCAGCGCTGGGTCCACGACCTCGAGGCCTGGAACCGGATGAGCGTCGCGCAGCAGGAGAAGGTCTTCGGGCGCACGAAGCCCGACAGCGAGAGGCTCGACCCGCAGGAGGACTTCTCGCACCTCAGCCACGTGGAGTTGCGCGAGGGCGCCACCGCAGACGACTCCAAGCCGAAGCGCAACGAGATCGCCCGCCGGTCCACTCCGTACGCCTTCCACGGCGCCGTATCCGTCGTGGGCCTGTACTTCATGGCCTTCTGCCGGGAGCAGGCCCCCTTCCGTGAGCGCCTGCGGGCCATGTACGGCCTCGACGGCACCGGCGTGCGCGACCGGTTGACGGACTTCTCCAACCCGGCGTCGGGGTCGTTCTACTTCGCCCCGTCCACCGAGGCTCTCGACGCCATGCTGGCGTAGGCCGCGACGCAGCAGCCTCGGAGCAAGTTCGTGCCCCGGTCCGACCCGGCCACGAGCAGTTTTGCAGCGGCGCCGGGCGGTCCGGAACACCTGCCGGCGCGGCGCGGCATCGCTTGTCGCCCCCGGCTGGCAGGTAGCGTTGCGGCGTGTGTGGGCGCTTCGTTTCGGCGAGTTCGGCTGAGGACGTAGCCGGTTACTTCGGGGCGGAGCTCGGCGCCGCCGCGCTGCCGGAGCCCAGCTACAACGTGGCGCCGACCAACGACGTGTACGCCGTTCTCGTGAACGAGGGGCTCTGGACCCTCGACTCCCTGCGCTGGGGCCTGATCCCGCCGTGGGCCAAGGACCACAAGATCGGCAACCGCATGATCAACGCCCGCTCCGAGACCGTGGCGGAATCCAAGGCCTACCGCCGTCCCTTCCGGGCGCGGCGCTGCATCATTCCCGCCGACGGCTTCTACGAGTGGGTGCCGGTCCCGGGGGAGCGGCACCGCCAACCCATGTACATCCACCGCGTCGACGGCGAACCGCTCGCCTTCGCGGGGCTCTGGGAACGCTGGAGGCGCCCCGAGGGCGATCCCGTGCGCTCCACGACGATCATCACCGGCCCCGCCAACGAGCGGATCGCCGCCGTGCACGATCGGATGCCGATCGTGCTGCCGCCGAGCGCCTGGGAGCAATGGCTCGACCCCGACTGCGACGACGCGTCGGCGCTGGGGGACCTGCTGGTGCCGGCCCCGTCGAAGTTGTTCACCTTCCATCCGGTCAGCCGGGAGGTCAACAACCCGCGCCGAAAGAGCCCTCACCTCATCGAACCTCTCGCTCCCTGAGGTCCTGTGGCGCGCGCCCGACTCTCCGCGACTCCGGGCGCCGTCCCGGCGCATCCGGCGCAGCAGGACTGGCGATCGCGCCTCGAGCGGGCCACCCTGCGCTGGCAGGCCCGGCTGGACACCGCGGCCGTGGACAATGTCCTGCCGTGGATCATGGCGCTGGCCGGGGGCGGTGTGCTGGCGGGCCTGGCGCTGACCCGTGCCGATTCGCTGCAGGCGGGAACCGAGCTGGCGCTGTTCAACCAGAGCATCTGGCAGGTGAGCGAGGGGTTCCGTCCCCACTCGACGCTGGTCGGCGGCGACTACCTGGCCCGCAACGGGGCGTTCATCATCTACCCGCTGTCGGTGCTGGTGCGCTGGCTGCCGATCACCACCACCGTGCTGGTGGTCCAGGCCTCGGCCCTGGCGCTGGGGATCGTGCCGCTGTGGCGCATCGCCCGGCGCCGTGCCGACCTGAAGGTGGCGCCCGCGGCGGCCGTGGCGTTCGCCTACGCCGTCTACGCCGCGCTGCACAACGCCAACCTCTCCGGCTTCCATCCCGAGACGCTGGCGGTGCCTGCCCTGCTGGGCGCCGTCTACTACGGGCTGGGCGCCCGCTGGACGCCCTTCGGCGCGCTGGTGGCGGTGGTGCTGGCCTGCCGCTCCGAACTCGGCTGGATGGTGCTGGTGCTGGGTGTGCTCCTGGCGACCGAACTCCGCCCGCGGGCAACCGGCGCCGACGAGCTCGAACGCCAGGACTCGTTGTGGCGGGTCCCGGCCCGGGTCGGCCGCTCGCTGCTGGCAATCTCGGGACGGCACTCCCGTACCGCGCTCATCTGGGCGTTCGTGGGGCTGCTGTGGTCGCTGCTGGCGACCGAGACCATCCAGCCTCTGCTGGCCGGCGGCGAGTTCCCCCACCTCGCCCGCTACGCCGAGTACGGCGACTCCAGCACCGCGGACGTCATCTGGGGGATCGTGCGCCAGCCGCACGTGTTCCTCGGCAACCTGGTGACCCAGGAGAACTTCCTGCTGATGGTCACCCTGCTGGCCCCGGTGCTGTTCCTGCCGCTCGTGGAGTTGCGCTACCTCATGCCGGCAGTGCCCTTCTTCTTCGTGCAGCTGGCCTCGGACGCGCCGCAGGCCCTGCTGGCCGAGACCGTGCCGGTGGCGGTGTTCGTGCTGGTGGCGACGACCTTCGCCCTGCGCCGAGCCGGGGCGATGCTGGTGCGGCGCGTGCGGGTCAACCGCCGCCTCGTCGTGACGCTGCTGCTGGCCTCCGCCATCTTCTTCGTGCGGGACGCCGCCAGCTCGCCCTTCCACGCGCCCTGGCAATGGACGCGCGACGCCGCCGACAGCGACCGGCTGGCGGCCACCGAGCAGATTCCCGACGACGCCGCCGTGCGCGCCTCACCGCACCTGCTGCCGCTGCTGGCGGAGCGGAACGTGCTGTTCGAGTTGGAGACGGCAGGATCCTCGGCGCGCGCCGCCGCCCAGTCGGCCGTCGAGGGTGTCGGATGGATCGCTCTGGATCTCGCCTCGGCCGAGCAGTGGGGCTCGGACTCCCTGGAGGTCGAGCGCTTCGACACCACGCTCCGCCAGCGGGGCTGGGAGCGGGTCTTCGCCGCCGAGCAGGTGCGGGTCTACCGCTACGCAGGCCCGGGGGCGGTCGGCGCCGCGCCCGACTCCTGACCTTCAGGCCTCGCTTCCCAGAGCTTCCCGCAGCCGCGCCGCGTGGGCGGCCAGCTCCGGCTGGTCGACGCTCGTCGCCGCGTTGGCGAAGTCCAGGTCCGACATGGAGTCGGCGCCGAAGACGTGCAGATGAACGTGCGGCACCTCGAAGCCCGCCATCACGGTGGCGACCCGCTCCGTTCCGAACGTCTCCATGATGGCCCGCCCCACCCGGTGGGCCACCGCGGTCAGATGCATGTTGGTCTCGACGTCCAGGTCCAGCCAATGATCCACCTCGGCGACGGGGACAACCAGCGAGTGGCCCGCGGTGAGCGGGTTGATCGACAGGAACACGGCGCAGCGCTCGTCGCGCCAGACGAAGTGCCCCGGCAACTCGCCGTTCAGGATCCGTGTGAAGAGCGTCGCCATCGAGTCCTCCCGCTCTGCTTGGAGTCGTGGACCGCACGGTACTCTCCTGCCGTGGTACCGGAGAGCCTGCGGCGGCAGATCTGGACTGTTCCCAACCTGGTCACGGTGCTGCGGCTGGGCTGCATACCGATCTTCTGCTGGCTGCTGTTCGGTCTCGAGAGCCGCCTCGCCGCGGGGATCCTGCTGGGGGCGCTGGGCGCCAGCGACTTCGTGGACGGCTACCTGGCGCGCCGCCTGGACCAGGCGACCGAGCTGGGAGCCATCCTGGATCCCGTCGCCGACCGGTTCATGTTCTTCGCGGCGGTGATCTCCATGCTCGTCAGCGGTGACGTGGCCCTGTGGTTCGGGATCATCGCGCTCGTCCGGGAGTTCGGGCTCTCGACCGGCACCCTGGTGCTGGCCTCCCGGCGCCTGGGGTGGCTGGGCGTGAACGCCTGGGGCAAGGCCGGCAGCTTCGGCCTCATGTTCGCGTTCCCGCTGTTCCTGCTGGGGCAGGCCGACATTCCCGGAGCGGGCGGCTGGACCATCGCCGGCTGGGTGTGGGGCATCCCGTCGCTCGCCGTCGCCTGGTACGGGGCGTACCTCTACGTGCTGGCGGGCCGCCGCGCTCTCGCCGAGTCGTCGGAGCCGGCGCCCGGCGGGCCGCCTGCGGCGGAGCGCTGAAGGCGTTGCCGGGGACTCCTGACGGCCTTGCCGGGGGCTGGCGATGGCGGGAGCCGGATTACCGGTGGGCTAGCGTTAACCCGATGGCGCAGCCCACGCGGCGACTCGTCGACCCTCGAAATCCCCGGTGAACGTCCCCGAACTGCTCCGGTACTCCACCGATCACGGCTGGGTGGCGCAGGAGGGCGAGGGGCAGGACCACCTCGTGCGCGTCGGCCTCACCGACTTCGGTCAGGATCTGCTCGGTGAGGTGGAGTTCGTCGACCTGCCGGAGGTGGGGAGCCGGCTCGATGCGGGCGACCTGATGGCGGAGATCGAGGCCCGCAAGGCGACCAGCGAGCTCTACGCACCGCTGGCGGGCCGGGTCGTGGCCGTCAACGGGCTGCTGGCCGAATCCCCCGAGGTGCTCAACACCGACCCGTACGGTGACGGCTGGTTGTGCCTCCTGGCGCCCGAGGACGTCGCCCGCCTCGAGGAGTTGATGGACGGCGCGGCCTACGCGAGGTTCGCCGGTGGTTGACGAACCGCTGGCGGGCATCAGCGAGGTCGTCAACGGGCTGCGCAGCGACTTTCCCGACGTGTCGGTCTCCAAGCTGCGGTTCCTCGAGAGCCAGGGTCTGATCGCGCCGCACCGCACGGCCAAGGGGTACCGGAAGTACTCCCGCACCGACGTGGCCAAGCTGCGCTGGATCCTGACCCAGCAGCGGGAGAACTTCCTGCCGCTGCGGGTCATCAGGGAGCGCATGGCCGACGTGGAGTGGAGCGCCCGTGTCTCTGAGGAGGCGGAGCGGCTGCCCGACGTGGACGTCAGCGATCGGGTCCGGCGCCTCGCCCCGCCCCCGCCGGCGCCGGAGCCCGCCGGGACGGGCTTGACGCTGCCGCAACTCGCCAACGCCAGCGGGCTGAGCCTCTCGGCGGCGCGGGAGTTGACGCGCTACGGCCTCCTGGTGCCGCGCCCGGCCGCCGACATCGACTTCTACGACGCGCAGGCTCTGGAGGTGGCGCGCATCGCCCGGCAGATGTTCGACCAGGGTCTGGAACCGCGGCACCTGCGGGTCTTCAAGGCGTCGGTGGACAGGGAGATGGACCTCTCCACCCCCGCGGTGCAGCGGGTCCTGCAGGCCGGCGGCGCCGACGCCCAGCACCGGGCGCGCGAACTGCTGGCGACGCAGGCCGCGCTGGCGTCCTCGCTCCGCGAGGCGCTCGTGCGGCGCACGCTGCAGAGCCTCGGCTGAGCGTGGCGCCGGCGCCCCCGGCGCTCCCCGCCGGGGGCGCCACCTACGACCGAGGCAGGATCGCTGAGCGCGTCCAGGCGCTCGGGGCGGCCATCTCGTCGGATTACGCGCCGCGCCTCGGTGACGGTGACGCCGTCGTCCTCGTGGGTGTGCTCCGGGGTTGCCTGCCGTTCCTGGCCGACCTGGCACGGACGTTGCGCGTGGATTCCGAGATCGACTTCCTGGCGATCTCCCGCTTCGCTCCCAACTCCGGGCGGGTACGGATCACCCGTGACCTGGATATCGACATCGGCGGCCGTCACGTCCTGCTGGTGGAGGGGATCGTGGACAGCGGACTCAGCGTGGGCTTCCTCTGCGGCGAGTTGCGCCGCCGCTCCCCGCTCGGCGTCGAGGTCTGCACGCTGGCGGATCGCCCCCTCCGGCGGGTCCTCCCGCTGGAGCCGCGCTATGTGGGCTTCACGGTGGACGACTCCTTCCTCGTCGGCTACGGGCTCGAGCACCGGGGTCGCTACGGGAACCTTCCCGACCTGCGAGCCGTGGATCGTCGCGCCCTCGAAGACGACTCCGACGCCTACGTGGATTCCCTCTACCGGTTGCGGGCGGACCGCCGGCCCTAGGCCCCTCCCGTAGGGGGGATGGGTGGGTCTGCGGCTATTGTCAGGGTGTGATCGAGATGGACCTGGTCGGTGTGCGCATCGAGTTGCCCACCAACACGCCGATCCTCCTGCTGCGCGAGCAGGCTCCGAATCCGCGGCTCTTGCCCATCTTCATCGGCGCGCCGGAGGCGACGGCCATCGCGCTGGCCCTCGAGGGTGTCGAGGTGCCGCGCCCCATGACGCACGATCTCATCAAGGTCATTCTCGAGCACATGGGTGTGGCGCTGCTGCGGGTCCTGGTGACCGAACTGCGCGACAAGACGTTCTTCGCCGAGCTGGAACTGGGTGAGAACGGCCAGACCCAACGGGTGTCGTGCCGCCCTTCCGACGCGATCGCCGTGGCGGTGCGCTGCGGCGCTCCCATCTTCGCCGCCGAGGAGGTGCTGGCGGACGCCGGCTACCGGGAGCGGAGCGACGCCGAGGAGTCCGAGGACGGCGAACCGGAAGAGGCGCAGGATCCCGACGAGGTGGTCGAGCAGTTCCGCGAGTTCATCGACACCGTCCGCCCGGAGGACTTCGAGTCCTAGGAGCTGTCCGGGCGGGACAGAGCAGGGGGCCGGGGAGATATCCCCAGGCCGGCGCGAATTGCAGTAGAGTAGTTACAGCGCTGGACGCAAGCTTCTGGAGGGGACGTCCATGAGCGACAATGTCGTACGTAGCTACACGTCGAAACAGGCTCAGGAAATCGCCGGGATCACCTACCGGCAGCTCGACTACTGGGCGCGGACCGATCTGGTGCAGCCGTCGGTGACGTCGGCGGACGGCAGCGGATCCCGCCGTGCCTACTCCTACGGCGATCTGCTCAAGCTGCGGGTCATCAAGGATCTCCTCGACAACGGGGTCGGCCTGCCGCAGATCCGCGACGTGTTCACGAACCACAAGCACATCCTCGGCGAGGACCTGGCCGGGGGCAGGCTGGTCATCAGCGGCGACGAGGTGCTGTTTATGACGGGCCCGGACGAGTTGGTGGCGTTGCTCCAGCGACCGGGCCAGCAGGCGCTGGCGCTCATCATGCTCGAGGTCGAGGGAATCAAGGAGCAGCTCAACGGCGCCATCGTCAGCGAACTCGGAGAGAGGCGCGACGGCTCCGCCGGGGCGGAGGGCGACGAGCAGCCGGCTGCGCCGGAGGTCGGCGAGGCCGGCGAGGCCGGCGCCGGCTACGGGACCTGAGGGAATCTCAACGCCCCCGGGACTCCGGCGGCGTGCCGACATCCGATCCCGCCGCCGGCGGGCCGGCCTTCGCCCACTCCTCGGAGCGGGCGTTCAGTGAGCTTCTCGACTTCTACGGCGTCCCGTGGGAGTACGAGCCCACCACCTTCGTGCTCGAACGGGATCCCTCGGGACGCGTGCTGGAGGCCTTCACCCCGGACTTCTACCTGCCCTCCTACGACACCTACGTGGAGTTGACGACCTTGCAGCAGAAGCTCGTCACCAGGAAGAACCGCAAGGTGCGCAAGCTGCGGACCCGCTATCCCCACGTGCGCGTGAAGGTGCTGCACCGCCGGGCCACGCTGGGCCTGCTGGCGAAGTACGCCGGGGAGTCCGCGGCGGCCTGAGCGGAGCGTCGCGGCGTGCCCTGCCGCGGCGGTGGGTCAGATCGAGGTGGCCCTCTCGAGCAGGCTGTCCCCGTCGACGCCGCCGACGCCGCGCTCGACGACTTCCCCTGACGGCGAGAGCAGCACCCAGGACGGGTGGGAGAATACGCCCAGCAGGGCCGCAGGGTCGAAGGACTCGCTCCACACGACGGGGAACGACGCGATTCCCGTCATCGCCGCGAAACTCTGCGCCTCGGTGAGAGTGTCGGTCACGCCCAACCCCACGACCAGGACCTCATCTCCGTGGTCTCGAGCGAACTGCTCGATGCCGGGGGCTTCCCGGCGGCAGACCGGTCAATGGGGCGCCCAGACCCACACGAAGATGGGCCGGTCGGTGGGTGCGAACGAGGACAACACGACGTTCTCGCCGCTGAATACGTCGATGACCGTCAAAGTGGGGAGGTCGTTGGGGCCGGCCGGGGGTGGCGGCGGAGGGGGTTCGGGCGGCGGCGGCGGTGGCGGTTCGGGCGGTGGCGGTGG
>JAPOVS010000022.1 GCA_026708055.1 bacterium
CGGCTCCCGCTACGGGGGCTCGGCGGGCTGCGGCGACACGACACCCGGCGACGCGAGCGACCCCCCGACCGGTTTCCCGGGCCCAGGGGGTCGCTGGGGGGACTTGTGGCGCTGGGGCCTGCTACATCATGCCGCCCATGCCCTCCATGCCGCCGCCCGGGGGCATCGGCGGGGCGGGCTCGGGCTTGTCGGCCACCAGGCACTCGGTGGTCAGCAGCAGGGCGGCGATGGAGGCGGCGTTCTGGAGCGCCGCACGGGTGACCATGGCCGGGTCGATGACGCCGGCACCCGGGAGGTCCTCCAGCTCGCCGGTGACGGCGTTGAAGCCCGTGGTGCCCTCGGTGCCGAGCACGCGGCGCACGATCACCGAACCCTCGAAGCCAGCGTTCTGAGCGATCAGCCTCGTCGGCATCTCCAGGGCCTTGTGCACCAGGCGGGCACCGGTGGCCTCGTCGCCCGACAGCTCCTCGGCAACCGCGGCGACCGCCTCACGGCAGCGCAGCAGCGCCGTGCCGCCGCCGGCCACGACGCCCTCCTCGATGGCCGCACGGGTCGCCGAGAGGGCGTCCTCGATGCGGTGCTTCTTCTCCTTCAGCTCCACCTCGGTGGCGGCGCCGACCTTCACGACCGCCACGCCGCCGGCCAGCTTGGCGAGGCGCTCCTGGAGCTTCTCGCGGTCCCAGTCGGAGTCGGTGTTGTCGATCTCGGTGCGGATCTGGCGGATGCGGGCCTCCACGTCGGCCCGGTTGCCGTTGCCCTCCACGATGGTCGTGTCGTCCTTGTTGACGACCACCTTGCGGGCCCGGCCCAGCAGGTCGAGGGTGACGCCGTCCAGCTTGATGCCGACCTCGGGCGACACGACCTGGCCGCCGGTGAGGATGGCCATGTCGGCCAGCATGGCCTTGCGGCGCTCGCCGAAGCCGGGGGCCTTCACGGCCACCGACGTGAACGTGCCGCGGATCTTGTTGACCACCAGGGTGGCCAAGGCCTCGCCCTCGGTGTCCTCGGCGACGAGCAGCAGCGGCTTGCCGGTCTGCATGATCTTCTCGAGGACGGGCAGCAGGTCCTGCACCGACGTGATCTTGGCCTGGTGGAAGAGGATGTAGGGATCCTCCAGCACGGCCTCCTGGCGCTCGGGGTCGGTGACGAAGTACGGCGACAGGAAGCCCTTGTCGAACTGCATGCCCTCGACGAAGTCGAGCTCCATGCCGAAGGTGTTGGACTCCTCGACGGTCACGACGCCGTCCTTGCCGACCTTGTCGATGGCGTCGGCGATGACCTCGCCCACGGCGGGGTCGGCTGCGGACAGACCGGCCACCTGGGCGATCTCCTTCTTGTCCTCGATGTGGGTGGCCATGTCGGCGATGGCGTCGGTGGCGGCGGCGACCGCCTTCTCGATGCCCCGCTTGAGGCCCATGGGCGAGGCGCCGGCGGCCACGTTGCGCAGGCCCTCGTTCACGAGCGCCTGCGCCAGCACGGTGGCCGTCGTGGTGCCGTCGCCGGCCACGTCGTTGGTCTTGGTGGCGACCTCCTTGACGAGCTGCGCCCCCATGTTCTCGAACTGGTCCTCGATCTCGACCTCACGGGCGATCGAGACGCCGTCGTTGGTGATGGTGGGTGCGCCGAACTTCTTGTCGAGGACCACGTTGCGCCCCTTGGGGCCCAGCGTGACCTTGACGGTGTCGGCGAGCTGGTTGACGCCGGCCTCGAGGGCCTTGCGGGCGTCGTCGTCGAACTTCAACAGGGTTGTCATGGGGTGTCGGTGACTCCTTCTTACTTAAGGCCGTGCAGTGGGCGGCGTGCGGTCCCGGGCGTTGGGGGGACGCTCAGCCGATGGTGGCCAGCACGTCGCGGGCCGACAGGATCAGCAGGTCCTCGCCGCCGACGGTGATCTCGGTGCCGCCGAACTTGCTGTAGACCACGGTGTCGCCGACGCTCACGTCGACGCTGATGATCTCGCCGGTCTGATCGGAACGCTTGCCCGGACCGACTGCGAGCACCTCACCCTGCTGGGGCTTCTCCTTGGCGGTGTCGGGAATGACGAGACCGCTGGCGGTGACTTCCTCGGACTCGCTGGGCCGTACGACGATACGGTCCTCGAGGGGCTGAAGGTTCATTGGCTCTCCCTTTGGTTCTGCTGTTAGCACTCTCGGTCTGAGAGTGCTCAACATACCGACCGCTGCGGAGATACCAACCCCCCGGCGGGCTTGTTCCGGGCCCTGCGGTGGGGGCCGGGAGCGGCGGGCGAGGCGGAGCCCGAGGTGGGAATCGAACCCACTACCTCCGGTTTACAAGACCGGTGCTCTGGCCAGATGAGCTACTCGGGCGGTACACCTCAGCCTACGAGGCGGGCGGCCGCGGCCGCTTGCGGGCCGTGGGTTGCGCACTCTGGTTGCACACCCGGATATGACCCAACTGCCGCTGAGACGCGTCTAGCCTGTCGTCGATGTCTCCCAGCCGCTTGGCTTCGCGCCCATGAACGCCCTGCGCGGCGCCCTCCTCGTCATCGTCGCACTGGTGATCGCGGTGGTGATCCTGGCGCGCGGCCTCGACGATCCGGAGACGACGAACGAGCCGGTCGGCACGACCGACACGACGGCGGAGAGCACCGAACCCCCGGCGGCGCCGGCCCCGGCGCCCGAACCCGCGCCGCAGCCCCCGGCGCCCGCCGCCGAGCCGACCCCGCAGCCGGCGGCACCGGCGCCCGCACCGGCGGAACTCCCCGAGGCCGCCCCCGACGACATGTTCGCCGAGCCGCCGCCACCGCCGGCTCCGACCCACAACCGCGACCAGGTGCGGGTGCTGGTGGCCAACGGCTCCGGCGTCTGCGGAGCGGCCGGCCGACTCTCCACCTCGCTCAGCGCCCAGGGGTACAACGTGCTGCCGGCCGTCAACGACGACCCCGAGGGCAACATCGAGATATCGACCATCTACTACGTGGACCAGTACGGCGCCGACGCCGGCGTCGTGGCCTCGCTCATCCAGGTGGCCTCCAGCCAGGTGCTGCCGCTGCCGGCCTCACCCCCGACGGCCCCCGGCGACGCCCACGTGCTGATCCACCTCGGCGCCGACGACCTGGCCCAGCCCAACTGCTGAGGCCCCGCCGGGGCTGAAGGCCAACCCCCGGCATGGCGAGCCGAACCCCACGCCTGATCGCCGCCCCTGACAAGTTCAAGGGCACCGCGTCCGCCGCCGAGATCGCCGCGGCGGCGTGCCGGGCGGCCGAGGCGGCCGGCTGGGAGGCCGAGTCGATGCCGATGGCCGACGGGGGCGAGGGCACGCTGGCGACCCTCGGCGGGGCCAACCGCCACACCGTCGTCACGAACCCGCTGGGCGACCCGGTCAGCGCCGGCTGGCGGCTGGACGGCGAGGTGGCGATCATCGAGATGGCCCAGGCGTCGGGCCTGCAGCTCGTCGGCGGCGCCTCCGGCAACGACGCCCTCGCCGCCTCCACCTACGGCACGGGCGAGCTGATCGAGGCGGCCCTGGAGCGGGGCGCCAAGAGGATCATCGTGTGCGTGGGGGGATCGGCCACGACCGACGGCGGGTTCGGGGCGCTGCGGGCGCTGCTGCCGGGCTACCGGCTGCGGGCCACCGAACTGGTGGTGGCCTGCGACGTGCGCACCCGCTTCTTGGAAGCCGCCGAGGTGTTCGGCCCACAGAAGGGGGCCACGCCGGCGGAGGTGAAGCTGCTGCGCCGGCGCCTCGAGCGGCTGGTGGACATGTACGTCGCCGAGTACGGGGTGGACGTCTCCGACCTGCCGCGGGCCGGCGCCGCCGGCGGGCTGGCGGGCGGGCTGGCGGCCCTGGGGGCGCGGATCGTGGAGGGGTTCGAGGTGGTGGCCGAGGAGACCGGCCTGGCCGAGCGCCTCGATGGGGCCGACCTGGTGGTGACCGGGGAAGGATTGCTGGACGCCGAGTCGTTCAACGGCAAGGTGGTGGGAGGCGTGTGCGGGCTGGCCGACCGCCTGGGGGTGCCGGCGCTGGCCGTGGCCGGACACGTGCAACGCGACGCAACGGCGCCGGCCGATGTGCGGGTGCTGTCGCTGACCGAGCGCTTCGGCCCCGACCGGGCCTGGAACGAGGCCGCCGCCTGCGTGGAAGAGGTGGTGGCGGCGCACCTGTCGGACTAGCGGCCCCAGGGGCGCGGTAAGAGCCCGGGCGGCCGGGGGTCGGGAGTAGCTCGGTAGCATGTCGGGCCATGAGTGTGACCGTGCGAATTCCCACCACACTGCGGCCCTTGACCGCGGGCGCGGCGACCGTCAGCACCAGCGGCGCGACCGTGGCCGACGTCCTGAACGACCTGGAGGCGCGCCATCCCGGCCTGCGCGAACGGGTCGTGGACGAGTCGGGCGACCTGCGGCGTTTCGTGAACGTCTTCGTGGACGACGAGGACGTGCGCTTCCTGGACGGCCCCGCCACCGAAGTGCCCGAGGGTTCGACCCTCGCCATCGTCCCCGCAGTAGCCGGCGGCACTTTCCCCACCACTACCTGACCCGGCGCCAACCCAACGCCTACCAGCCGCAACATCGCAAGGGCGGGGGGCCGGGGGGCCGGGCTGCGACGCCTTGCGCCTGCGCGAAGGAGCAGGGCGGCACCCCGGATCCTCGCCCGGACCCTCCCCCGCCGGTGTTGGGGACGGTGCCGGTCACCCCTAAGCTTCCTAGCAGTCTCAGACTGAGAGTGCTAGTAGATCGACGCTTCCACGGAGGAAACCCAGCATGGCCAAGATCATCGCCTACGACGAACAGGCTCGCCGTTCGCTCGAAGCAGGGATGAACCAACTCGCCGACGCCGTCCGCGTGACGCTCGGCCCGAAGGGTCGCAACGTCGTCCTCGAGAAGAAGTGGGGCGCCCCCACCATCACCAACGACGGCGTGTCGATCGCCAAGGAGATCGACCTCGAGGACCCGTACCAGAAGATCGGCGCCGAACTGGTCAAGGAGGTCGCCAAGAAGACCGACGACGTGGCCGGCGACGGCACCACGACCGCCACCGTGCTGGCGTGGGCGATGGTGCGCGAGGGCCTGCGCAACGTGGCCGCCGGGGCCTCCCCCATGGCCATCAAGGCGGGCATCGAGGCCGGCGTGGACGCTGCCGTGGGGGCGATCCACGGCCAGTCCGTGGACGTGGAGTCCAAGGAGCAGGTGGCCTCGGTGGCCGCCATCTCCGCCGCCGACGACGAGATCGGCGAGCAGATCGCCGAGGCCATCGACAAGGTGGGCAAGGACGGCGTCATCACCGTCGAGGAGTCGCAGACCTTCGGCATGGAGATGGACCTCGTGGAGGGCATGCGCTTCGACAAGGGCTTCATCTCGCCCTACTTCGTGACCGACCCCGAGCGCATGGAAGCCGTGCTGGACGACCCGTACCTCCTGCTGGTGAGCTCGAAGATCACCGCCGTGCGCGACGTCGTGCCCGTGCTGGAGAAGGTCATGCAGGCCGGCCGGCCGCTGCTGATCATCGCCGAGGACACCGAAGGTGAGGCGCTGGCAACGCTGGTGGTGAACAAGATCCGGGGCACGTTCGCCTCGGTGGCGGTGAAGGCCCCCGGCTTCGGCGACCGCCGCAAGGCGATGCTGGCCGACATGGCCATCCTGACCGGCGGCCAGGTCATCTCCGAGGACGTCGGGCTGAAGCTGGAGAACACCACGCTGGACCTGCTGGGCCGGGCCCGCAAGGTGGTCGTCACCAAGGACGAGACCACCATCGTGGAGGGCGCCGGCAGCAAGGCCGACGTGGACGGGCGCATCCGCCAGATCTCCCAGGAGATCGAGAACACCGACTCCGACTACGACCGGGAGAAGCTGCAGGAGCGCCTCGCCAAGCTCTCCGGCGGCGTGGCCGTGCTAAAGGTCGGCGCCGCCACCGAGGTGGAGCTGAAGGAGAAGAAGCACCGCATCGAGGACGCCGTCAGCACCACGAAGGCCGCCATCGAGGAAGGCGTCGTGGCCGGCGGGGGCGTGACGCTGCTGCGGGCGCAGGCCGCCGTGGAGGAGACCGCCGCGGGGCTCGACGAGCCCGACGCCGCCACCGGGGCGCGCATCGTGGCCCGGGCGCTGCAGGCGCCGCTGTACCAGATCGCCGTGAACGCCGGCATGGAAGGCGGCGTGGTGGTTGAGCACGTGCGCGGCCTGGAGGGCAGCGACGGGCTCAACGCCGCCACCGGCGAGTACGAGGACCTAACCGCGGCCGGCATCATCGACGCCGCCAAGGTGACCCGCTCGGCGCTGCAGAACGCCGGCTCGGTGGCGGGGCTGTTCCTGACCACCGAGGCCGTGGTGGCCGACAAGCCCGAGGAGGACGGCGCGGGCACCCCCGGCGGCATGCCCGACATGGACTTCTAGACGGGTACCGAGCCATACCGCGCCCAGACAGCCTCAACCGCCCGGTCCTGGATTCCGGCCTGCGCCGGAATGACGATGGTCGGGACGTGAGACCCGGTACAGCCGGCTAGAAGCCCCAGTGGAACTGCACCCGGCCGCCGCCCACCTGGCTCCGCTGCTGGGGACCTGGCGAGGCGGCGGCCGTGGTGATTATCCGACCATCGAGGCCTTCGACTACAGCGAAGAAGTCACCATCGGCCACGTCGGCAAGCCGTTCCTGGCCTACAGCCAGCGGACGAAGGGCGCCGACGGGGCGCCGCTGCACGCCGAGTCGGGCTACCTGCGACCCGACGGCGAGTCGGGCCTGGAGTTGCTGGTGGTGCATCCCAGCGGCATCGCCGAAGTGCTGGTGGGCGAGGTGACCGACACCCATTTCGGCCTGCTGGTGGTGCTGCGGGCCGGCGCGGACAGCCTGTCGGGCTGGGCGGGCCCCGAAGGCAGCCGGGTGGTCCTGGCGCCGACCGCCAAGCGGGTCGACGCCACCGAGCGCCGCATCTCCGTCGACGGCGACACCATGCGCTACGAGGTGCACATGGCGGCGGTCGGCGAGCCCATGACCCCCCACCTCGAAGCCACCCTCCGCCGCAGCGACTGAGCCCCGCACAACCCCGGGCGCGGCGGCGCCCCGCCTCCCGGGTCGGGGGACGGGGCACCGGTTCGTCGCTAGTCCGGTCGGGGCCACCGGTGGCCGTCGGCGGATCGTCTGGCGAAATCGATCCGGCGCCGCCCCCCGGCGTCCCCTCCCTCGGTTGTGTGCGGCGGCCGGGATCTGCCGGCGCCGCGGCCCCGGTCAGAGGGCTTTGAAGCCGAACTCCAGGTCGGCGATGATGTCGTCCACCGACTCGAGGCCCACGGCGAGGCGCACCAGGCCGGGCTGCACTTGGGCGGCCGCCTGCTCCTCCTCGGTGAGCTGGGAGTGGGTGGTGGAGGCCGGGTGGATCACCAGGCTGCGCACGTCGCCGATGTTGGCCACGTGGCTGTGCATCTGCAGCGCCTCCACGAAGCGCTGGCCGGCGTCACGGCCGCCGGAGACGATGAACGACGGGATGGCGCCGTAGCCCCGCCCGCCGGTGAGCCGTGTGGCCCGCTCGTGGGTGGGGTTCGACGGCAGGCCGGCGAAGAACACCTGCTCCACCTCGTCGCGGCCCTCCAGGTACTCCGCCACGATCTGGGCGTTCTGGCAGTGCCGCTCCATCCGCAGGCTGAGGGTCTCCAGCCCCTGCAGGAACAGGAACGAGTTCAGCGGTGCGACCGCCGCCCCGATGTCCCGCAGCAACTGCACCCGGGCCTTGATGATGTAGGACCCCGGACCCAGCGCCGGCCAGTAGGCCAGGCCGTGGTAGCTGGGGTCGGGCTCGGTGAAGTTGGGGAACTTCTCGCTGCGGCTGAAGTCGAAGGTGCCGCCGTCGACGATGCAGCCGCCGATGGAGGTGCCGTGTCCGCCGATGTACTTCGTCAGCGAGTGCACGACGATGTCGGCGCCCCACTCGATCGGCCGCACCAGGTACGGCGAGGCCGCCGTGTTGTCGATCATCAGCGGGCAGTCGTTGGCGTGCGCCAGGTCGGCCACGGCCTCGATATCGAGGAAGTCGTTGCCGGGGTTGCCGAACACCTCGCCGTAGAAGCACTTGGTGTTGGGACGCACGGCCGAGGACCACTCGTCGAGGTCATGCGGGTCGTCCACGAAGGTGACCTCGATGCCCAGCTTCGGCAGCGTGTAGTGGAACAGGTTGTAGGTGCCGCCGTAGAGGGACGCCGAGGAGACGATGTGGTCGCCGGCCTCGGCCAGGTTCAGGATCGCCAGCGTCTCCGCCGCCTGGCCGCTGCTGAGGACCAGCGCACCGGGGATGCCCACTGCTGTCTCGGTGCCACCCTCCAAGCTCGACATTCGCGCTTCCAAAACCGCCTGGGTCGGGTTCATGATGCGCGTGTAGATGTTGCCGATCTCGGCGAGGGCGAACAGGTTCGCAGCGTGCTCGCTGCTGTTGAAGGTGTACGAGGTGGTCTGGTAGATGGGTACCGCTCGAGCATTCGTCGCCGAATCCGGTACCTGACCGGCATGGATCTGGCGGGTCTCGAAACCCCAGGTTGATTCGGACACGTCCGTCTTCTCCTTTTTCCTATGGGAACGGCCGTGGATTCACGGCCACCGATCAGGCTACGGCGCCGGCGGCGAAATACGACCGTCGGGGTAGGGAATTCGAATCCGGTCCCGGTTGCCTCGCCCGGTCGGGGACCCGGGGATGGCCGGCGCGCGATAGGGGCAGAACTACTCTCGGTGCGGGTACGGAACGAGAGGATCACCGGTGGTGGGATCGAAGGACACGAGCGGACCTCCCCAGACCGACCGCGCCGAGCGGCCGATCGCGGAGTCTCTCTCGCTGGTCGGGCCCCACACGCTCCTCGGGGGATCCGGGTTCGACGCCATCCTGACGCCGCGGGGCCGCATCCTGAAGCGCCGCATGAGTGTGCTGGTGGTGATGGCGGCAGCGGCGGTCATCCCGCTGCTGGTGATGGAGGAGCAGTTCACCGGCTCGACCGCCGTGTTCTGGCTCCACGTCGCCGACTGGGCCATCTGGGGCGTCTTCGCGGCCGAACTGGCCATCATGCTGATCGTCACGCCCAACCGCAGGGCGTACCTGCGCTGCGCCTGGCTGGACGTGTGCATCGTGCTGTTCACGGTGCCGTTGGTTCCCTACCTGCTGGCGAGCCTGCGGCTGGCCCGTCTGGGGCGTCTCATCGAGGTGCTGCGGCTGCTGCGGCTGCTGCGGCTCGCCGCCATCGCCAACCGGACCGCCGCGCTCATCCACCGGATCTTCGGGAGATCGGGGCTGGGTTGGCTGCTGTCGAGCCTGATCGTGCTGGTGGTCGTCAGCGGCACTCTCTTCTCGTACCTGGAGGAGGGCCGCAACGTCCCCGAGGGCATCTGGTGGGCGATCGTGACCGCCACGACGGTGGGCTACGGCGACGTCGTCCCCAACTCGGGGCTCGGCAGGCTGGTGGCCACGGTGCTGATGATCGCCGGCATCAGCTTCATCGCCCTGCTGTCGGCAGCCACCGCCGCCCGCCTGGTGGAACTCGAGACCGAGGAGGGCCACGAGGAGCTGCTGGCGGGGATCCGGGGTCAGAGCCACCGCGAGCAGGAGATGCGGGACGAGCTGCGGGAGATGAACGAGCGCCTCGCCCGCCTGGAGGAACTGCTGGGCGACGGCAACGGTCGCGGCCGCCCGGGGTAGGGGGCCGCGGAGGTGGGATCAGCCGTTGGGGGCGCCCGGTGTGGGGGTGGGGGTGGTCCGGAAGTCGCCGGTGGCGTCGGGTAGGCGGGCGTAGCTGGTTCCCTCGCCGGCCTCGCCTTCGGCCCAGTCGACCTGGTCGACGGGTGCCCCGTCGGCGGTCCAGATGCCCAGCTCCTCGTCCTGTCCGAGGGCGAAGCCGGGCCAGGCCTCCTTGTCGAGCTCGACCTGCAGGTAGCCGCCCGGCGGGATCACCAGGTCGGGCGGGAACGGCACCCGCTTGGCGGGGTCCGACAGGTCGTCGGCCATCACGAAGTTGGCCAGCGCCAGGTACTCCCCCGAGGAGTTGTGGAGCTCGAACCAGTCCAGCGGATCGCCCTTGGCGGCCACCTCGTTGATGACGAGGCCGACGTTCACGGGAGCCGGGCCGGTGTCGCCCCCGTCCGAGTCGCCCCCGTCCGTGCCTCCCCCGCCGGTGCCGTCGCCCGCGATGCCGGGGGTGCCGCCGAACGCACCGACGAAGCTGCCGAGGACCGTCGCCCCCTCCGACGTGCCGGCCTCGACCAGCTTCAGGGTGCCTTCGGTGAACGGGGTGAAGCTGTCCAGCGCGGTGCCGCCGGCCGGGATGGTCCACACCCCGCCCCCGACGGAGTCCACGCCGATCACCAGTTCGGCGCCACCCGTGAACCGGGCCAGGGGCAGCACGACGGTCATTCCCTCCACCGAACCGTCGGGCTGCAGGCCGAGGAGGGTGATCGAGGCCGCCGGCTCGTCGAACCCGGCCGCCTCCTCGGGGCTGGCGTGGCCGACGATCACACCGCTGTCGCCGGGGGGAACCTCGGTGCCGTCGAAGGCCAGGTGCAGGATCTCGCCCTCCGCCACGGGGTTGATTCTCTTGTTGGATCCCCACGTGCTCTCGAAGCGCACCGTCAACTCGACCCGCTCCGATTCGTCGGCGGGGAAGTCGGGAGCCGGCCACTCCGGCGGCTCGGGCGTGAGGTCGTCGAGGATCTCCGCCCGGCGCTTCTTGATGAACTGACGGACCCGCTCGGCGTCGGCG
The DNA here is from genome assembly GCA_026708055.1 of bacterium. NCBI lineage: Bacteria > bacterium. Next base: position 10,680 of record JAPOVS010000022.1, read on the forward strand.
GCGGCCCCGGCCCGGTCCTCCGGCAGGGCGTTCTCCTGCACGATGGCGGCCATCTCGTCGACGCTCGCCAGCAGGGCCTCCTCGGCCCAGACGGCCTCCAGCAGGTGCTTCAGGCGCTCGACGTACCGGTCCCGCCAGTAGCTGTCGTTGTACAGCCGATTGGGGATGGCCGTGAGGGCCAGCACCGACGGCGGCGGGTCGCTGATGTTGTCGAACGGGTTGGGGTCGTCCCGGAGGTGGAAGGTGTCGTCGACGCCCCAGGGGATGAACACGAAGGGGCCGCCGGGATCCCGGTAGAACCAGTAGTTGTTGCGGTCGCCGGCGTAGCCGTCCCAGTGGCCCACCAGCACCTCGGTGGCCCAGAACGTCACGAAGGCGTCGAGGTCGACCATGAGGGAAAGGTCCGCCCAGCCGGCGTCGGAGGGGTCCTGCAGGGCGGCCACGACGGCGTCGATGTCGGACCAGTCGTCGGCGTCCTCGTTGTTCTTCTTCTCGAACGTGCCGCGGAACTCGGGCGTGAAGTCGCTGACGTTGCCCTCGTAGAGATTGCCCTCGGTGCTGGCGAAGTGGCGGGCCAGGAAGGGGGCCTTGATCTCCTCCACGTGGACGTAGAGGCCGAGGTTCTTGCCGTTCACCGAGACGGTGGCGAAGTTGCAGCGCGAGGCCGGATTGCCCGCCGCGGCGAAGACCCGGTAGGTGAGGCAGGTGTTGATCATCGACGGGTCCTGGATGCTGTTGTTGAGGGTCATGCGTTCCATGACGCCGCCCAGGACCTGGTCGTCGACGTACTTGTCGAAGCGGAGCTTGAGGGAGGGCTTGGTGTCGCTCTGGGAACCGATGAAGCCCTTCTTGCGGACGCCGACTTCGGTGTGGGTCTCGCCGTCGACCGTCACCGTGGCCGGGAACCAGGTGTAGATGCTTGCGAACGGTCGGGAGAGTTGGTACTCGGCGATCTCGGCGAACAGGTCCTCGAGAGTGCGGGTCTGGTGGCGCAGGGTGTCCCAGTCCTCGGTGTCGATCTCTATGGCGATGTCCAGCACCCGGTGGAGGGCGAAGTAGGCGTCGCTGGGGCCCGGCGGGATGCGTTCGGGCAGCGGGACGGGCGCCGGGACCTCGGCCGCATCCTCAGGCTGCGGCGGGGGCGGCGGCTCCGCCGGCGTGATCTCGGGCTCGGGTTCCCGCTCCGGCGGGGGTGGCGGCGGCTCGGCCGGCGGGGGTGCCGGAGGCTCCGAGGGCGGTTGCGCGGCCTCGGCCGGTGACGGCGCCGCTGCCGGCGGCGCTTCAGCGGCGGGCGCCGGGGCGGGCTCGGGGGACGGAGCGGCGGGCTCGTCCGAACCGCACGCCGTGGCCAAGACCGCGACGCCTACCAGAATCGCCGCGATGTGGTTCCCCACCTTCGCCGGTACGGCGGGAGAGGCAGGTCGGAGCATCGCTCAGCCGGTCGTGACCGGGAGCCAGGTGGGGCGGGTCTGCTCGAAGGCGGCGATGGCCTCGGCGTGGCGGAGGGTGATGGCGATGTCGTCGAGGCCGCCGAGGAGGCGCTCCTGGACGGCGTCAGCCAGCGGGAACGGGGCGGCGAGGCCGGCGGCGGGCGCCTCCACGGTGAGGTTCTCCACGTCGACCCGCACGACGAGGTTATGGTCGACCAGCAGCGCGTCGAGCAGCGCCCGGCCGAAGTCGGCGTCCACAGCGGCGGTCACGAGGCCGCACTTGGCGGCGTTGTTGCGGAAGATGTCGCCGAAGCGGGGGGCGACGACGGCCCGGAAGCCGTACTGCTGGATGGCCCACACGGCGTGCTCGCGCGACGAGCCGATGCCGAAGTTGGGGCCGGCCACGAGCACCTCGGCGCCGGCGTAGCGCCGGTCGTTCAGCACGAAGGCGGGATCCTCGCGCCACGAGGAGAACAGGCCCTCCTCGAAGCCGGTGCGCTCCACCCGCTTCAGCCAGTGGCTGGGGATGATCTGGTCGGTGTCCACGTCGGAGCGGTCCAGCGGCAGCGCCCGGCCCTCCACGATCCGTACGGGTTCCATCGGCTACTTCGCTCCTCGCACCGTCGCCGGGTGGTCCGCCGACGCCGCAAGTCGGGTCCCCGACTCCTGGATTCCGGCCTGCGCCGGAATGACGGATCTTCTCGTCGGGGCCGTAGGTCGGTGGGCCATCGGGGCTCAGTCCAGGTCGGCCGGGGCGGCGAAGTGGCCGGCCACCGCGGTTGCCGCCGCCACCGCCGGCGACACGAGGTGGGTGCGCCCGCCGATCCCCTGGCGGCCCTCGAAGTTGCGGTTGCTGGTGCTGGCGCAGCGCTCGCCGGCGGAGATCTTGTCGGGGTTCATGCCCAGGCACATGGAGCAGCCCGGCTCCCGCCAATCGAACCCGGCTGCGATGAGCACCTCGTGCAGACCCTCGGCCTCGGCCTGGTGCTTCACCTGCATCGAGCCCGGCACCACCAGGGTGCGCATGCCCGGCGCCACCCGCCGGCCCGCCACCACCTCGGCCACGGTCCGCAGGTCCTCGATGCGGCTGTTGGTGCACGAGCCGATGAACACGGTGTCGACGGGGATGTCCCGCATGGGCGTGCCGGCGGCGAGGCCCATGTACTCCAGCGCCCGGACGGCGGCGTCCCGCCCGGCGGCGTCGCCGGCCTCGTCGGGCGACGGCACGGCGCCGTCGAGCGGCGCCACGTGGCCCGGGTTGGTGCCCCAGGTGACGTGCGGCGGGATGTCGGCGCCGTCGAGGTGCACCTCGGTGTCGAAGCCCGCCCCGTCGTCGGTGCGCAGCGCCCGCCAGTGCTCGACCGCCTCGTCCCAGGCGGCGCCCGCCGGGGCGTGCGGGCGGCCCTGCAGATAGGCGAAGGTGGTGTCGTCGGGGGCGACCATGCCGGCCCGGGCGCCCGCCTCGATGGACATGTTGCACACGGTCATGCGGCCCTCCATGGAGAGGGCCTTGATGACGGCGCCCCGGTACTCGATGACCGAGCCGATGCCGCCGCCGGTGCCGATGCGCCCGATGATCGACAGGATCACGTCCTTGGGGCCCGAACCGGCCGGCAGCTCGCCGTCCACGGTGACCGCCATGGTGCGGGGCCGGGCCTGCGGCAGCGTCTGGGTGGCCAGCACGTGCTCGACCTCGCTGGTGCCGATGCCGAATGCCAGCGCCCCGAAGGCGCCGTGGGTGGAGGTGTGGCTGTCGCCGCAGACCACGGTGCTGCCCGGCAGGGTGAGGCCCAGTTCGGGGCCGATGACGTGGACGATGCCCTGGCGGTCGTGGCCCATGGGGTACAGCGGCACCCCGAATTCGGCGCAGTTGGCCCGCAGCGACTCCAGCTGGCGGCGCGACACGGCGTCGGCCACCGGGCCGCTGATGTTGGCAGTGGGCACGTTGTGGTCCTCGGTCGCCACGGTGAGGTCGGGGCGGCGCAAGCTGCGGCCCGCCATGCGCAGGCCGTCGAACGCCTGCGGGGAGGTGACCTCGTGCAGCAGGTGCAGGTCGATGAAGAGGATGTCGGTGCCGTCGTCGCCGGCGTGGACGACGTGGGCGTCCCAGACCTTCTCGCTGAGCGTGCGAGGGCCGGCTGCCATCAGTGGCGGTCCTCGGCGGTGACGACGTCCACGACGGTGACCTCCACCGGGCCGGCGGGCGCCTCGTAGCGCACCACGTCGCCGGGCCGGGCGCCGATCATGGCCACCCCGAGCGGCGAGGAGGGCGACACCACGTCGTAGTCCTCGTGGCGCTCCTCGATGGTGCCGATGAGGTAGCGCTCGGTGTCCTCGTCGCCCTCGAAGCGCAGATCCACCAGCGAGCCCACGGTGGCGCGGTCGGCGGGCCCGTCGCCGGGGGAAACCACCACCGCGTTCTCCAGCAGCGCCTGGATCTGCTGGATGCGGCCCTGCATCTTGCCCTTCTCCTCGCGGGCGGCGTGGTAGTCGCCGTTCTCGGAGAGGTCGCCGAGGGCCCGGGCGGCGGCGATCTGCGCCGTGATGGCCTCGTTGGCCGGCCCGGTGAGGTAGGCGAGCTCCTCCTGCAGCCGCTCGTAGGCCACACGCGTCAACTGCGGGGCGTTCATCACATCAATCTACTGACCCCCCGCCGCGAAACGCCCGGTAGATTGTTCGCATGGCGACACATCGCATTGGAGTGCTGGCAGGCGACGGGATCGGGCCGGAGGTGATCGGCGAGGGCCTGAAGGTCATCGAGGCCGCCGGCGTGAACTTCGAGACGGTGGACTACGACCTCGGCGGCGAGCGCTACCTGCGCGACGGCACCGTGCTGCCCGACAGCGTGGTGGAGGAGTGGCGGGGCCTCGACGCCATCTACGTGGGCGCGGTGGGCACCCCCGACGTGCCGCCGGGCACCCTGGAGCGGGGCCTGCTGCTGCGGATGCGCTTCGAGTTGGACCTGTACATCAACCTGCGCCCCTTCCGCCTGCCCGAACGCAACATCGACATGGCCGTCATCAGGGAGAACACCGAGGGCGCCTACGCCGGCGAGGGCGGGTTCCTGCGCAAGGGCACACCGCACGAGATCGTCACGCAGGGCTCGGTGAACACCCGCATGGGCGTGGAGCGGGCCATCCGCTTCGGCTTCGAGTTGGCCTCCAAGCGGCGCCGCCACGTCACGCTGGTGCACAAGACCAACGTGATGACCTACTCCGGCGACCTGTGGTACCGCACCTTCGAGGAGGTCGCGGCCGAATACCCCGACTACGGCACCGCCTACAACCACGTGGACGCCGCCTGCATCTACTTCGTGGACTCGCCGGACCGCTACGACGTGATCGTGACCGACAACCTGTTCGGCGACATCCTCACCGACCTGGGCGGGGCGGTCAGCGGCGGCATCGGCAAGGCCGCCTCGGCGAACCTGAACGCGGCCGGCACCGGACCGTCGATGTTCGAGCCCGTGCACGGCTCGGCGCCCGACATCGCCGGGCAGGGCATCGCCGATCCGAGCGCGGCGATCCTGTCGGCGGCGATGATGCTGGAGCACCTGGGCGAGAACGCCGCCGCGGCGGCCATCGACCGGGCCTGCATGGCCGTCGACGGCAGCGTGGGTGGCACCAGCGCCATCGGCGACGCCATCGCCGGCGCCGTAGCCGGCTAGGGGCCCGCCGGAACCACGGCGAGCCCCGGTGACGGTCCGCGGGCCGTCACCGCCCGCATTGGACCATCATTGACGCACCGAGACAACGAAGGGATACCCGATGCCGATTCAGCCCGTCGAGAAGATCTGGATGGACGGTGAGTTCGTGGACTGGCACGACGCCAAGGTGCACATCCTCACCCACACCCTGCACTACGGGAACGGCGTATTCGAGGGCATCCGCGCCTACGCGACCGACCGGGGGGCCGCCGTTTTCCGCCTCACGCCCCACATCGAGCGGCTGTTCCGCAGCGCCAAGATCCTGGGGATCCAGATCCCGTACACGCCCGAGGAGCTGGTGGAGGCCACGAAGCAGACCGTGGCGATCAACGAGCTGGAATCGTGCTACATCCGCCCGCTAGTGTACCTGGGCTACGGCGAGATGGGGCTCAACCCCATGCCCTGCCCGGTGAACGTGTCGATCGCCACGTGGAGTTGGGGCATCTACCTGGGCGCCGACTCCATCAACACCGGCGTGCGCATGATGATCAGCTCGTGGCAGCGCCACGACCCCAACGCCATGCCGCCGGCCGCCAAGGGCTGCGGGCACTACATCAACAGCCAGATGGCCAAGGTGTCGGCCCTGAACGCCGGCTACGACGAGGCCATCCTGCTGTCGCCGCAGGGCCACGTCAGCGAATGCACCGGCGAGAACCTGTTCGTCGTGATGGACGGGCGGATCATCACGCCGCCGACCAGCGCGGGCGCCCTCGGGGGCATCACCCAGGACGCCATCGAGACCATCGCCGGCGACCTGGAGATCCCGTACGAGACCGGGAACCTGCTGCGCAGCGACCTGTACACGGCCGATGAGGCGTTCCTCAGCGGCACCGCGGCGGAGGTGGTGCCGATCCGCTCGATCGACGACCGGGAGATCGGCGACCCGGGGCCGGTGACCCGCCAGATCCAAGAGGTGTTCTACGAGGCGGTCCAGGGGAAGGTGGACCGCTACAAGGAGTGGAACGAGTATGTCAACGAGTAGCGGCGCGGGCCGCGGGGTGGCCGGCGACGGCGCCGACACCGCCGCGGCAGGCGCCGCGCCGGCCCTGCCGACCGGGGCCGGTGCTGCTGCTCGAACCGGAGCCGCCGCCGGAGCCGGTACCGCTGAGGCCGGTGCTGCTGCTCGAGCCGGAGCCGCGAGAGCCCGTGCCGTCTGGCTGAGCGGCGACCTCGAAGCCCGGGCCCGGGCCGCGGCGGCCGCCCACCGCACGCCGGCCGCGGTGGAGATCTACGACACCACCCTGCGCGACGGCAGCCAACTCGAGGGCATCTCGCTGACCGTCGAGGACAAGCTGCGCATCGCCCGGGAGCTGGACCGCCTCGGCGTGCACTACATCGAGGGCGGCTGGCCGGGCGCCAACCCCAAGGACGACGAGTTCTTCGCCCGGGCCGCCGAGGAGCTGCGGCTGGAGACGGCCCGCCTGGCAGCGTTCGGCTCCACCCGGCGGGTGGGGGGCCGCTGCGACGGCGACGCCGTGCTGGCGAACCTGCTGGCGGCCGGCACCCGGACGGTGTGCATCGTGGGCAAGTGCTGGGACTACCACGTCAGCGAGGCGCTGCGCACCAGCCTGGACGAGGGCATCGCCATGGCGGCGGAGTCGGTGGCGTACCTGGTCGGGGCGGGCCGGCGGGTGTTCTTCGACGCCGAGGGGGCCTTCGACGGCTACAAGCACAACCCGGACTACTCGCTGGCGGTGCTGGCGGCGGTGGCCGAGGCCGGGGCGGAGCGGCTGGTGCTGTGCGACACCAACGGGGGCTCGCTGCCGCACGAGGTGTACGCCATCGTGGCGGAGATCGTGGACGCCCTCGGCGCCCCGGTCGGGGTGCACCTGCACAACGACACCGGCTGCGGGGTGGCCAACGCGCTGGCCGGCGTGCGGGCCGGGGCCACCCAGGTGCAGGGCACGATCAACGGCTACGGCGAGCGCACCGGCAACTGCGACCTGGTGCCGATCATCGCCAACCTGAGCCTGAAGATGGGCGTGGCGACGCTGCCGCCGGAGCGGCTGGAGCTGCTGACGTCGGTCTCCCGGCGGGTGGCGGAGATGGTCAACTGGGTGCCGGACCCCCAGCAGCCCTACGTGGGCACCTCGGCGTTCGCCCACAAGGCCGGGCTGCACGCCAGCGCCCTGGCCCGCCGGGCCGACGCCTACGAGCACATCGACCCGGCAGCGGTGGGCAACGGCACCCGGTTCGTGGTCTCGGAGATGGCGGGACGCTCGTCGATCGAGTTGAAGGCCCAGGAGCTGGGCATCGAGCTGGACGGCGCCACGATCAGCCAGCTGATCGAGACCCTGAAGCGGCTGGAGTACGAGGGCTACCAGTTCGAGGTGGCCGACGCCTCCCTGGAGTTGTGGATGCGGGCGGCCCTCGGCTGGGAGCAACCGTTCTTCGGCATCGAGTCGTTCCGGGTGGAGGTGGGGCGGCACCTGCGGTCGGGCGGTGCGCCGGTCGGTGTCTCCGGGCCGAGACGGCCCGACGACGACGCCATGCACCGCCAGTGCGAGGCCACGATCAAGCTGTGGGTGGGCGACCAGCGGCGCATCACCGTCGGCGAGGGCAACGGCCCGGTGAACGCCCTGCACAACGCCCTGCTGTCGGCGGCCGGCGATCACTACCCCGAGATCGCCCGCATCGCCCTCACCGACTACAAGGTGCGGGTCCTGGACACGGCCGCCGGCACTGCCGCGGTCACCAGGGTGCTGATCGACTCCACCGACGGCGCCCGCACGTGGACCACGATCGGCGTGTCGGAGAACATCGTGGAGGCCTCCTGGGAGGCGCTCTGCGACTCGATCGTCTGGGGCCTGCTCCACAGCGACGCCGAGGCGCCGGCCGGGGAGTCCTGGGCGCTCAGTCGGCGAGGTCGCTGAGGGCCTCGGCGAGGGGTTCGAGGACCGCCGGGTCGTGCGGTGGGGGCAGGTAGCAGATGGCCAGATCCATGCCGGCCTCGGCGTAGCCGGCACAGGCTTCGACGACCGGGCCGGGGGAGCCGTCGGGCGGCACCCTGACGTGCGTCGAGATCATGATCTCGCCGGGGGGCCGGCCGATGGCGGCGCAGGCCTCGTACAGCACGTCGCGCTTGGCCCGGAAGCCGTCGGTGTTGACCTGGCCGGGCGGGGCGTCCCAGTCGGGGGGGCAGTTCCAGTGGTCGGCGAAGCGGGCCACCAGCGGCAGCGTGCGCCGCTCGCCCCCGCCGCCGATGCAGATGGGAGGATGCGGCTTCTGGACGCCCGGCGGGTTGTTGCGGGCCTCGCTGAGCGTGTAGTAGCGGCCGTCGAACGTGGTGACCTCCTGCGTGAGCAGGCCCGTGATGACCTCGCAGGCCTCCGCGAAACGGTCGAAGCGCTCGGTCAGGGTGCCGAGGCGGATGCCGTAGCCCTCGCACTCCTCCTCGTTCCAGGCGGCGCCGATGCCGAACTCCAGCCGGCCCCCGCTGATGATGTCCACCGTGGACGCCATGGACGCCAGCACCGCGGGGTGGCGGTACACGATGCCGGTCACCATGCAGCCCACCCGCAGGCGCTTCGTGGCCTGCGCCAGTGCGGTGAGGGTCGTCCAGCCCTCCAGGCACTCACCCGTGGAGTCCGAGTAGATGGGGTAGAAGTGATCGAAGTTCCAGGCCGACGTGAAGACCGGGATGTCGTCGGCCTCGGTCCAGACGGCCAGCATGTCCGCCCAGTCAGTGTCCTGCTGCGAGGTCTTGATTCCGAAGAGCATGGGTGCACGGTACCGGGCCTCGACCAGCACCAAGCGATCTGCCGAGACGGCGACCCGGATCGCCGGGCGACGGACTCTACGGATTCTGCCGTGGAGCGCTGAAGCCCGCCGGCCCGCAAGTACATTTGCGCCATGGCCCAGCCCCCCTACGTGCCCCACGCACCCGGCAGGACGGCCCGCCACTACAGCTCGCCCCCGCAGCGGGGCGGCTGGCGCGCCGAGCGGCCCGGCGAGCTGCCCGAGGGGCCGCTTCCGGCCGGCGACGGGTTCGGCCACCAGGGCCCCGACCAGGGGTACGCGCTGCGCCTGGCGGGGCGCTTCGTGCCGCATCTGGCGCTGCAGGCGGGCGAGAAGGCCGGCGACGTGGTGGCGGGCTGCGTGGCGGTGGCGCTGAAGCGGGCCTCGCTGTTCGGCCGGGCGCCGGTGGCCGACGACCTGCAGGTGGCCTTCGACCACTGGGGATACCTGGACGCCGGCACCCCCATCGAAGTGGTGGCCTCCCGGCGGGAGCTGTTCGCCGGCGCCGGAGGCCATGACGGCTACCCCATCCGCTGCCGCATCGCGGAGGAGGCGTCACCCGAGGCGCTCGGGGCGCCGTGACCCGGCCACGGGTGCGGTTCGCCCCGTCGCCGACGGGGTTCCTGCACGTCGGCTCGGCCCGGACGGCGCTGTTCAACTGGATCTACGCCCGCTCGGTGGGCGGGCGGATGCTGCTGCGCATCGAGGACACCGACGAGGCCCGCAACCAGCCCGAAGTGGTCGACCTCATCTACGACCTGCTGGAGTGGCTGGGCATCGACTGGGACGAGGAGCCCGTGTTCCAGTCCGAGCGCAGAGAGCGCCACCGGGAGGCCGTGGAGTCGCTGCTGGCCGGCGGCGGCGCCTACCTCTGCGACGCCGACAACCAGCCGGTGGCGGGCACGACGCTGCAGCCCGGCCTGGCGGCCCGGTTCCGGATGCCCGAGGGGCGCACGGTGACGTTCCAGGACGTCGTGCGCGGCGAGGTGTCCTTCGCCAGCGACGACCTGGAGGACTTCGTGGTGTGGCGCTCCGCCGGGGCGGCCACGTTCCTGCTGGCCAATGCCGTCGACGACGTGGACATGGGCGTCACGCACGCCATCAGGGGCGAGGACCTGCTGTCGGGGGTGCCGAAGGTGATCCTGCTGCTGGAGGCCCTGGGGGCCGAGGCGCCCGTCTACGCCCACCTGCCGCTGCTGGTGAACGCCTCCCGCAAGAAGCTCTCCAAGCGGCGCGACGACGTGTCGCTGGGCGACTACCGGGCCCGCGGCTACCTGCCCGAGGCCATGGCGAACCACCTGGCGCTGCTGGGCTGGGGGCCGACCGACGGCGTCGAGATCCGCCCCATGGCCGAGATCATCGAGCAGTTCCGCCTGGCCGACGTGAACCGGGCGCCGGCGTTCTTCGACACCAAGAAGCTGGAGCACTTCAACGGGGTGTACATCCGGGCGTTGAGCACCGAGGAGTACCTGCGGCGCTCCGAGCCGTGGCTGGGCGAGGCGGCTCCCTGGCCCGCCGAGCGGACCCGCCCCGAGGTGCTGGAGGCCCTGGCCCCGGTGGTGCAGGAGAAGGTGCGCACCCTCGGCGACATCGGCCGCTACGTGGACTGGCTGTTCCTGGAGGAGCCGCCAGCCGATGACGACTCGTGGCGCAAGGCCATGGGCGGCCCGCAGGCCCCGGCGGTGCTGGACGACGCCATCGCCACCTACGCCGCCGCCGACTGGACCCCCGAAGCCGCCCACGCCGCCGCGCTCGCCCTCGCCGAGCGCCACGACCTGAAGCTGGGCAAGGCCCAGGCCCCGATCCGGGTGGCGCTCACCGGACGCACCGTCGGCCCGCCGCTCTTCGAGTCCATGGTCCTGCTGGACCGAGCCGAGGTCCTCCGCCGCCTGCGGAACGCCCGGGCCCGCCTGGATTCGGAGCCCGCCGGCTGACAGTCCTTCCGGGGCGGGGCCCGCCTGGAGACTGAGCGCGCCCAGCTCTTCTCCTCCAAGTGCCGGCAACCGTCCCAAGAATCACCACAACCGAGGGCGGTCGACGCCGGGGGCGAAGTCCGGATCGATTACGCAGGCGAGAGACGGACTCGGCACCGGGGGCGCCCGCCCGGGCCGTCGCCAGCGGGTTGCCGGTAGCCTTGTCCCACCCTTTCGGGGGTGGTGTAATAGGCAACACAGCGGGTTCTGGTCCCGTCGTTGGGGGTTCGAGTCCTCCCCCCCGAGCATCGCAGAGCGCTCCGGCCGGCCGGCAGGGGCGCTCGCCGGCGTTCGGGGCTAGGACTCCCGGGGGCAGTCCATGTCGTCCGGCGGCACGATGAGGTTCACCAGGTACTCGTCCACGATGCCGGTGACGCAGTTGCTGAGCCCGTAGCTGCCGTGCTCGTTGCCGTCGTAGCTGATCAGCACCCCTGATTCGAGCTGTCCGGCGACCGCCACGGCCCACTCGTAGGGCGTGGCGTTGTCGCCCCGGTTGCCCACCACGAGGATCGGCGGGGCCAGGGGAGCGGCGACCGGCCCGACGGGCCGCGTGCCGTTCGTGACCGGCCAGTGCTCGCACGGCAACCCCGAGATCATCGAGGCCCGCCCGAGGACGCCGGCCACCTCCTCCAGCACGTCGGCCAGGGCGTCGAGTTCGGCGCGGGTGGCGGCGCCGCCGTCGGTGCAGTTGATGGCGACGAAGGCGCCGAGGTCGGCCAGCAGGGTGTAGGCCTCGCCGAGTTGCGCAAGTCTCGAGCCGTCGCCCGCGGTCGCCTCGGCCAGGAACTGGAAGAAGTATGGCCAGAGCTGCGAGCTGTAGGTGGCGAACACCGCGGCCAGCACCACCCTGGCGGGGTCCAGCACGAGTTCGCCGGCCGGGCCGGTGAGCGGGGCCTCGTCCACCTGCTCCAGCAACCCGTAGTAGGCGTCGGCGGGATCGCCGCTGACCGCACAGCCGGGGTCGCTGCGGCACCAGGCGAACATGTCCTCGACCGCCCTGTCGAAGCCCACCATCTGCCCGACGGCGTGCTCGGTTCCCGACAGCGACGGATCGGCCACGCCGTCGAGGGCGGCCGCACGAAGGCGCTCGCCGAACAGGTCGGCGTAGAGCAGGCCCAGAAGCGTGCCGTAGCTGAACCCGACGTAGCTGATCGTGTCGGCGCCGAGTGCCCGGCGGATGGCGTCCATGTCCCGGACCGTGTCGATGGTGCCGACGTGGCCGACCATGTCGCCGAGCCGGGCGATGCACTCCTCGGCGACGGCGCGGGCTGCATCGTCGAGGGCCTCCTGCTCGGCCGGTGAGTCCGGCACCGGGTCCAGGAGGTGCAGCTCGACGGCCTCCGCCCAGCAGCTCGAGGGCACGCTGCCGCCCACGGCGCGGGGGTCCCAGCCGATCACGTCGAAGCGCTCCAGCAGGTAGGGGGAGAGCCCGGCGCCGAAGTCCAGGAACCCCTGCATGCCGGCGCCCGGGCCGCCCGGGTTGGCGAGCAGGTATCCGACGCGCCGGGCCGGATCGGCGGCGGGAATCATGCCGACGGCAAGATCCACGGTGGGCCCGCCGGGGTCGGCGTGATCGGCGGGCACGGCCAGCGTGGCGCAGAGGTACTCCTGCCCGCAGTCGGCGAACTCGAGCATGCCCCGGAGCTCTGCGGCGTCGGCGTCCGGCTCGGGGGCCGGCGGCGGTTCCTCCGCGGCCGCCGGCTCGGCAGGTTCGTCCGGCGATTCCCCGGCAACGGTCTCACCGGGCACCTCCGGCGGTTCCGGTTCTTGCGAGCCCTCCCCCGCCGGAGGCTCGGAGGGCGGGGGCGGCTCGGGCGGGGCCTCCGGCTCCTGCGGCGGCTCCTCACCGGACGACGGCTCCGGCTCCGCGACGAGGTTCCCGGTCTCGGCGCCGGGCTCGCGGTCCGCGGATTCGCCGTCTCCGACGCCACCACATGCCACCGCCACGAGCGCCACCGCCACGAGCGCCGCAACCGCCCTCGCCAAGCCACCACCGAGCACGATCCCACCCTACCGACAAGCCTCGCGCCCACCCGGGCTGCAGCCAACGGGCGAGGGCGGGGACGCCGGGGCTGGCGCAGGCGCGCCATTCTCAGAGGCCGCCGGAGCACCACCGGCGTCACCCGCCCGGGCAGCACTAGAGCGCACGGGCTCAGTGGGTGGCGCGGGACGGTGGCCGCTAGCCTGTGGGGCGCTCCTGCCCCGTTCGTCTAGAGGCCTAGGACGCCAGATTCTCAATCTGGTAGCACGGGTTCGAATCCCGTACGGGGTGCTCAGCCGCCGATCGCCGCGAGGCGCCGATGTCGACCTACATCGTTGACGGGCCGTGCCCGAAGCCCGACTGCCTGACGCTGGTGCCCTACGGCATCGACCACATCGACGGCGTGCGGGTGCTGGTGGGGACCTGCAAGGTGTGCGGGTCGTACCGGGCCTACGACGGCGCCAAGAACATCACCGTCATCGCCGAGGAGTAGCAGGGGCGCAGCCGCCGGCGCCGGCCCGGAAGGGCGGCCGGCACGAGCGGGGTGATCGGAGGTGTCGGGCTGGCCGGATTTGAACCGGCGACCCCCTGCTCCCAAAGCAGGTGCGCTGACCAAGCTGCGCCACAGCCCGTCGGGGATCCGGCCACGAGCCTACCGAGCGGCCGTGGCAGGCGGGCTACTGCAGGGCCTCGTCCACCTTCTCGACGGCGTCCTCCTCGGAGATGTCGAGGGCGAAGCTCAACTCCGAGATCAGCACGCTGCGCGCCTTCGAGCACAGCGTCTTCTCGCCCGCCGACAGGCCCTTGGCCCGGTCACGCAGGGCCAGGTTCCGGACGATCTCGGCCACCTGGTAGACGTCGCCGGACTTCAGCTTCTCCTGGTGGTTCTTGAAGCGGCGGCTCCAGTTGGCCGGCTCGTGCACGTCACGCTTGCGCAGCACTTCGAAGAGGTCCTCCACCTCGTCGGCGCTGATGGGCCAGCGCACGCCCACGTCGTCGAGTTTGTCCGCCGGCACCGCCACGGTCATGTCGCCGTGGGCCATGCGGAGCACCAGGTACTCGGTCTCGGTGCCGAAGGCCTCGCGCATCTCCCGGCGCTCGATGACCGCGGCGCCGTGATGTGGGTACACGACCCGGTCTCCAACGTCGTAGCTCATGACCCTCCAGACGCCTGCTCAACCGTCAAGTGTGGCACCTCGGCCGGCGGGTTCCTCAATCGGGCGCACTCACCGACACGACGGTGGCGTCCACGAGGGCGGCCATGACGCCTCCGCGCATCACGCCCGCCCGCGGCCGGAACATCGCCCGCCACGGGCGCAAGGCTCACAGTGCGTCCAGCTTGGCGACCCGGGCCACGTGGCGGCCGCCCTCGAAGCCGGCGTCCAGGAAGGCGTCGAGGGCCTCGAGGGCGACGGACTCGTCGAGCAGGCGCTGGCCGAAGCAGACCACGTTGGCGTCGTTGTGCATGCGGGCCAGGGCCGCCGAGGTGGTGTCGTGCACAACCGCCGCCCGGATGCCGGAGATCTTGTTCGCCGCCATGGCGATGCCGATTCCGCTGCCGCACACGCACACCCCCAGGTCGGCCTCGCCGGCGGCCACGGCGCGGCCGACCGCGGCGCCGAAATCGGGATAGTCGACGCGGTCCTCGCTGTGGGCGCCCAGGTCGACGACCTCGTGGCCCCGCTCGGCGAGACGCCCGGCCAGGAGGCTCTTCAGCTGGTAGCCGGCGTGGTCAGACCCTGTGGCAACGCGCACGGACGGGATTGTACGGGGGCCGTGGCCCGGGCGATCGCCTTATCGACGTTCCAGCCTCCGTTGGTGCGGAAGTCCGAGGTTTACGGCCAGGTACCCGCCGCTATATGCTTCGGCAGGGTCTTAGACCTTCGGTGCCGCCCCCCTCAAGGGTCACAATCCTTGAAGGCGAGGGGGGCGGCGCTTGCATTCTGGACTCAGGACCACCAAGGCACAACCGCTGGTGTGGCGTTGCGGACCGGTCGGCGAATGACCGCTCTCAGGCGGAGTTGGACGGTTCGAGCCTCAGGGGCCCCGAGCGGAGGATCTTCAGTTCGCCGTCTTGCCAGGTAACGACGGTGGAGGCCTGGCCGGTGCAGGGGCCACCGTCTATGGCCACGGCGATGCCGACGGCGGATTCGTGATCGGGAGTCAGAGCAGCCAGAACCTCGGTGGCGTGGGTTGGGGTTTGCTGGGCGTGGCGGTTGGCGCTGGTGGTGGCGAGGGGGCCGACCTCGGCCAGCAGGCTTCGCAGCCACGGGTGGTTGGGGCAGCGGACGCCGATGGTTTCGCGGTTGCCGCCGACTTGTGGGACCGATGTCTGCGGGCGGGGCAGCACCACGGTGAGCGGCCCCGGCCAGTGTCGGTCCATGAGTTCTGCGAGTGGTTCCGGGACTGAGACTGCGAGGGACTCGGCTGCGGGGCGGTCGGCCACCAGTACTGCGATCGAGCGGTCGGCGGGCCGGCCCTTCAGCGCGAACAGGTCCTCCTCGGCGGCCGGGGTGAGTGCGGCGAGCCCGTAGACCGTGTCGGTCGGCAGGAGCACCACCCTTCCGGCGCGCAGCGCGGCGGTGGCCTCCTCCAGCGCCCGCTGTGGTTCGACCCGCAGGTCGATCAGCACGGGTCCGGGTGGAGGTGGGCGGCTCATCCGGAGCGGCGGGCGACGAGGACGCGCTCGCAGCCGGCCAGGTCGTGGTGTACGGCGACCTCCTGCAGCCCCTCGGCGTGTGCCAGCTCCTCGACGCGGCCGGCGGTGCCGTCGGCCATCTCCAGCACCACCGCGCCGCCCGGGGCGAGCCACTCCGGCGCCCCGGCCAGGATCGTCCGGGTCGCCTCCGTGCCGGTCGGCCCCGAGTACAGCGCCACCGGTGGCTCGTGGTCGGTGATCTCTGGCGGAAGCCGGCCGCCGGCGGCGATGTAGGGCGGGTTGGAGACGAGCACGTCGAAGCGTCCGCGCAGATCCGCCGGCAGCGCCGCGTACCAGGAGCCCTCCGCCAGCCGCACCCGCCGCGCCGGCCGGCCCAGACCGGCCAGATTGGCGCTCGCCACCGCCAGCGCCTCGGGCGAGACGTCGGTGCAGATCACCTCGACATCCAAACACTCGACCGCCAGCGACAACCCGATCGCCCCCGAGCCACACCCCAGGTCGGCGGCCAGCAGGACAGACGCTCTCCGAGGGGCCGCAGACGGAGGGGGCGGGGCGGGGGGCCGGGCCGCGGCGACTCTCGCCTGCGTGGAGGAACGGAGCGGCACCCCGCCTCCGCCCCCGGACGCACCGGCGCGGCGCTGGAGCTCGGCGAGGCGTTGGAGCTCGGCGAGGGCGCAACCGGCGGTGATCTCGGTCTCGGGTCGGGGGATCAGCACCCGCCGGTCCACGAACAGGTCAAGGGCGCGGAACCCCCACGAGCCCAGCACGTACTGCAGCGGCTCGCCGGCTGTCCGGCGTGCCAGCATCCGGTCGAACGAGGCCACGCCCCGGCGGGTGGCGGGCCGGTCCAGCTCGCTGTGCCAGGCGGCGTCGTCGCAGCCGGCGGAGGCCACCACGATGCGCCGAGCCTCGATATCGGCAGAGGCCACCCCGGCGGCCGTCAGGCGCTCGGCGGCCTCGGCCAGCAGCTCGCGCCAGAGCACGACGCCGGCACCGGCGACGTCGCCAGCCACGCCGACCCGCTTACGACGTGGCGCCGGCCAGCGCCTGCTCGCGGTCGTGGCGGGCCAGGGCCTCGACGATCTCCTCGAGGGCGCCGGCCAGCACCCGGTCCAGCTTGTAGAGGGTGAGCCCGATGCGATGATCCGTGACCCGGTTCTCCTTGTAGTTGTAGGTGCGGATCTTCTCCGAGCGCCCGCCCCGGCCGATCTGGCTGCGCCGCTGGTCGGAGGCCTCGGCGGCGGCCCGCTCCTGCTCCAGGCGCAGCAGCCGGGCCCGCAGCACCTGCAGCGCCTTGTTGCGGTTCTGCAACTGGCTCTTCTCGTCCTGCATGCTCACCACCAGGCCGGTCGGCTTGTGGGTGACCCGCACGGCGGAGTCGGTGGTGTTCACCGACTGGCCGCCGGGACCGGAGGAGCGGAACACGCTGATCTGCAGGTCGGCCTCGTCGATCTGCACCTCCACCTCGTCGGCGGTCGGCAGCACCGAAACCGTCGCCGAGGAGGTGTGGATCCGGCCCTGCGACTCGGTCTCGGGCACCCGCTGCACCCGGTGCGGGCCGCCCTCGAAGCGCAGCCGCCGCCACACGCCGTCGCCGGACACCTCGAAGGCCACGTGGGTGATGCCGCCGAGGTCGGAGGCCTGCGAGCCCAGCACGTCCACCTTCCAGCCCTGCGCCTCGGCGAAGGCCAGGTACATCTCGAAGAGCTCCCGGGCGAACAGGTTGGCCTCCTCGCCGCCCTCGGCACCGCGGATCTCCACGATGACGTCCTTGCCCTCGTTGGGGTCGCGCGGCGCCAGCAGGTCGGTGAGCTCGGCCTCGAGGGCGGCGATGCGCTCCTCGGCCTCGGCAGCCTCGGCCTGCAGCGACTCGGCCTCGGCGGGCGTGGCCTCGCCGAGCAGCTCGACGGCCGCGTCCCGGTCGTCGATCGCCGCCCGCAGGGCGTCGACGCGGTCGGTGATCTCGCTGAGTTGCTTGTAGCGGCGGGTGACTTGGCGGAAGGCGTTGCGGTCACGCGCCAGGTCGACGCCGGCGAGGCGCGCCTCGATGTCGGCGCGCTCGACTGCCAGCGCCTGGAAGCGCTCGGAGTGGGGATCGATGCTCATCGGCTCACGGATCCCCTGCACAGGACCGCCCGCGCGACTGGACCTTGGACTGCGGCCTACGCCCGAACGATGGAACCCGGTCAGACTCCCCGCCAGCACGTTCGCCCCGCACAGCCACTCGACCCCCGGCACTGGATTCCGGCCTTCGCCGGAATGACGATAGAGGGGGCCGGAACGCCGAGAGAGGCACCCGCTGTCGCAGGGCGCTGATTCCCGGGCTCCACTGGGATGATGGGGGAACGGCGGGCCCGGTGTGGAGGTGGTTCGCCGGCACTCCCCTATTGGCGGTCGCGCCTGCCGTAGCGCCGCTCGAAGCGCTCGACCCGCCCGGCGGTGTCGACGATGGTCATCGTGCCGGTGAAGAACGGGTGGCTGGCGCTGGAGATCTCCACCTTCGCCAGGGGATAGGTGTTGCCGTCGGTCCACTCCACGGTGTCGGCGGTGGCGATGGTGGACCGGGTCAGGAACATCTCCCCCGAGGACGTGTCCTGGAACACGACCGCGCGGTATTCGGGATGGATGTCGGGTTTCATGCGCTCGGCTCCTCTCTGCGGGCGGTCCGCTCAGCCGCCCATCGGCCCGCGGGCCACTTCCTCCAGGAAAGCGTCGTTGTCGGGGAACGTCTTCAGCCGGTCTATCAGCAGTTCCAGCCCGGCGGCACCGTTGCCGTGATCGCTGGCGAGGCCCGACAGCACCCGGCGCAGCTTCCAGACCTGCTGCAGCTGCTTGCGCTCGAACAGCAACTCCTCGTGGCGGGTGGAGCTGGCGTCCACGTCGATGGCGGGATAGATGCGGCGCTCGGCGGTGCGCCGGTCGAGCCGCAACTCCATGTTGCCGGTGCCCTTGAACTCCTCGAAGATGACCTCGTCCATCTTGGAGCCGGTCTCCACCAGCGCCGTGGCCAGGATGGTGAGCGAGCCGCCCTCCTCCATGTTGCGGGCCGCGCCGAAGAACTTCTTGGGCGGGTACAGCGCCCCGGAGTCCACACCACCGGACATGATGCGGCCCGTGGCCGGCGCCGCCAGGTTGTAGGCCCGGGCCAGGCGGGTGATGCCGTCGAGCATGATGACCACGTCCTCGCCGGCCTCGGTCATGCGCTTGGCGCGCTCGATGGTGAGCTCGGCCACGTGGGTGTGCTCCTCGGCGGGGCGGTCGAAGGTGGAGGCGGCCACCTCGCCGCGCATCAGCCAGCGGCGCATGTCGGTGACCTCTTCGGGCCGCTCGTCCACGAGCAGCACAATGAGGCGGACCTCCGGGTTGTTGACCTCGATGGAGCGGGCGATCTCCTTCATGATCGTGGTCTTGCCGGCCTTGGGCGGCGAGACGATGAGGCCGCGCTGGCCCTTGCCGATCGGCGAGATGAGGTCGATGATGCGGGTGGTCATGTTGCCCCGGTCGGCGGCGCGCTCGAGGCGCAGCTTCTCGTCGGGGAACAGCGGCGTGAGGTCCTCGAAGTTGGGGCGCTTCCGGGACTCCTCGGGAGGCTTGCCGTTGATGGTGTCGAGGCGCAGCAGTGCGGGGTTCTTCTCGCTGCGGTTGGCGGGGCGGGAGCCGCCGCTGACGTGGTCGCCCCTGCGGAGGCCGAACTGGCGCACCTGCTTGACCGACACGTAGACGTCCTCGCGGCTGGGCAGGTGGCCGTTCAGGCGCAGGAAGCCGTAGCCCTCGTCGCGCAGGTCGAGGTAGCCGGACACCTCCACCGGCTCGCCCTCCCAGGGCTCCTCCTCGACCCGGCCGCGGCCCCGGCGTCGACGCCGGTTGCCGTACTCGGTGCCGCCGTCCTCCCAGCGGCCCCGCTCGCCGTCGGAGCGTTCGGAACGCTCGGCCGTGGCCGTCCCCGAGCGGCCCTCGCCGCCCTGACCCCGCTCACGGCGCTCGCCACCCTCGCCGCCCTGACCCCGCTCACGGCGCTCGCCACCCTCGCCGCCCTGACCCCGCTCACGGCGCTCGCCGGCGTCGCGGCGCTCGCCACCCTCGCGGCGCTGACCGCCCTCGCGGCGCTCGGCGGATCCGCGTTGCTCGGCGGATCCGGGTCGGGATGCGGGGGCCGTGCGGCCCTCGGTGCGCTCGCCGGCCTCGGCGGCGTCAGCCACCTCGGTTGCGGACTCCAACCCGTTGGAGGACTCGGGAGTGGCGACAGCGGTGTCCGCGCCATCGTCCGACTCGGCGCCGTCTGCGGCGGCGATCTCCGGAGGGGCCTCGGTGGACACAGCGCCGGCGCCATCGCCGGCCGCGGTCGCCGTCGCAACAGCGGTGGCCGCGGGCGCGGCACTCTCTCCCTTGGCTGCCTGCTCGGTGGCGGCGCCGAAGCCCGCCAGCTCCACGATCAGATCGACCAACTCGGCCTTCTTGCTCCGCGATGAGGGTCTCCCACCCATCGCCGTGGCGATGTCGATCAGTTCGGCGCGGCTCTTGGCCTCGAACAGACTGCGTTGCGAATCGACGGTCTCGGTGCTCACCTCAACCTCACTTCCACAGGCCGGCTCAGTCACCGGCACGGTTTTGCGTCCACATCAGAACTTGGGACGGAGAACCCCTGCGCAACCATTCCCGATGGCTGCTCGCGGTGCGTGCAAGATGCACCCACAAGCTTTCGGGGCACTCACAGAGCCCTCGGTCTGCGACTTGCCTGCCGAAGGCAACTTCAAGGGTAACCGCAGGCACAGAGGGCGACAACCCCCGGGGCCAGCTCCCGGTGGCCGTCAGGGCCGCAGCAACTCCCCCATCAGGCGGTGGCCGGGCACCACCGGTGCGTCCGCCGTCGCCGACTCGGTGTAGGAACCGCCGGCCCCCCCGGCGCGTGAATCCACCAGCAGGTACGGCACCGGGTCGGCGGTGTGGGTCCGCAACTCCAGCGGCGTGGCGTGGTCGGGCAGCAGCAGCAGTCGCCACGGACCGAGCTCGTCGAGCCCCGCCACCAGGTCGCGGAGGATGCGCCGGTCCCAGTTCTCGAGGCTCTTGACCTTCTCGTCCACGTCGCCGGCGTGGCCTGCCTCATCGCTGGCCTCGACGTGGAGCACGAACAGGTCGGCACCGGCCTCGAGGCCCGCCAGGACGGCATCGCGCTTGCCCTCGTAGTTCGTGTCGTACCAGGCGGTGGCACCCGGGACCGACACCACCTCCATGCCGGTGAGCACCCCCAGGCCACGGACCAGGTCGACCGCGCTGACCAGGCCGGCGGCCTTGCCGTAGCGGTCGGCGAAGGAAGGCATCTGCGGCGACGTGCCCTGGCCCCAGAACCAGACCTGCGTGGCCTCGATGTCGAAACGGGCCAGCACGTCGCGGGAGGCGTCCATGAGGGCCTGCAGGCGGGGGGCCGCCGGGCCGGTGGGCCACACCGCCGGCTGCCCGCTGATGTCGTGGGGCGGGGTGCAGTCGGCCTCGGCCCAGACGGCGGGCGCCACCATGATGTTCCGGTACTGCACGCCGGCGTGGAAGGCCACCTCGCCGCCCAACTCCTCCTGCAGGGCGCCGATCACCTCGGCGGCGGCGGCGCTGGGGGGATGCCCGCCGGCGAAGTCCAGCATCGTGCCGTCGCCGGAGAGGGTGACGAGATTGCAGCGGTACGCCACCTCGCCGGGGGCGAGGGGCACGCCCATGGCGGCGGCCTCGATGGACGCCCGACCGTTGTGGTACAGCGCAGGGTCGTAGCCCAGGATCGACATGTTGCCGACATCGCTGCCCGCCGGCAGGCCCTCGGGGATCACGCGGGCACGCCCCAGTGTGCCCCGGGCCGCCAGGCGCGCCAGCGTCGGCATGTGCGCCACCTCGAGCGGGGTGCGGCCCTCCAGGGCGGGCACCGGCTCGTCGGCGCAGCCGTCGGGAATGCAAACCACGTACTTCACGCCCGGCCCCCTGCTCAGCGGTCGCCGGCGACACGGGTGTGCGCCGCCACGAAACGCTGCACCCCCGCCAGGTCGTTGTCCAACTCGACGCAGCGCTCGGGCCGCTCGCCCAGGTCGGCGAGGTGCTCGGGAAGCTCGGGGCGGCGCCCGCAGGCTCGCGCCACGGCGTCGGGGAACTTGGCCGGATGCGCCGTGGCCAGCACTACCAGCGGGACCTCCGGGTCGCGCCGGGCGGTCGTTGCCGCGCCCACACCCACCGCGGTGTGCGGATCGATCATCATCCCGGTGCGGTCGTAGGTGTCGCCGATGACCGCCAGCGTCTGCGCCTCGCCGACCCGGGCCCCCGACCAGAGGGGAGACAGCCCGGCGGCCGGACCCGGCGGCAGCTCGGCCTCGCCGGCGGCACGGAAGCCCTCCAGCAACGCGGCGGTGGCGGCACCGTCGCGGCCGTTCAACTCGAACAGCAGCCGCTCCAGGTTGGACGACACCTGGATGTCCATGCTCGGCGACATGGTGGGCATCACCCGGCGGATCTCCAGGCGGGCCGAGTCGAAGAAACGGGTGAGGATGTCGTTGACGTTGCTGCCGACCACGAACTGCTCCACGCCGAGGCCCATGCGGTGCGCCGCGTACCCGGCGTACACGTTGCCGAAATTGCCGGTCGGCACGGCGAAGCTCACCGGCCGGGCGGCCCCCGCGCCGGCGAGGGCCCGGGCCGCCACCACGTAGTAGACGATCTGGGCCATGACCCTGGCGAAGTTGATGGAGTTCACCGCCGCCAGCCGGTGCCGGCCGCGGAAGGCCTCGTCGGCGAACATGGCCTTCACCAGGTCCTGGCAGTCGTCGAAGCTGCCGTCGAGGGCGATGTTGTGCACGTTGGCGGAGGGCACCGTGGTCATCTGGCGGCGCTGCACCTCCGAGACGCGGCCGCGCGGGTGCAGCACGAAGATGTCGAGAGAGTCGCGGTCGCGGCACGCCTCGATGGCGGCCGAGCCGGTGTCGCCCGAGGTTGCCCCCACGATGGTGACCCGCTCGCCGCGCCGGGCCAGCTCGTGGTCGAACAGCCTGCCCACCAGCTGCAGGGCGATGTCCTTGAACGCCAGCGTGGGCCCGTGGAACAGCTCCATGAGCCAGAGGCCCTCGCCCTCGTCGAGGGGGACGAGGGGGGCCACGTCGGGATGCTCGAACGTGGCGTAGGCCTCGGCGGTGAGCTGCTCGAAGGCCTGCCTGTCGATCTGGCCTGCCACGAACGGCCACATGACCTCGACGGCGGTCTGGGCGTAGTCGGACAGCGGGCGTCCGGGTGGGGACGCCGGTGGCGCTCCGGCGGCCTCTGAAAATGGCACGCCTGCGCTAGCCACCGGCATCCCCACCCCCAGTTGGTTATCACCATCGGCAGCGGTGCCGGTGGCCGTCGGCGGATCGTCTGGCGAAATCGATCCGGCGCCGGCCCCCCGCACCCCCGCCACTCCGTCATTCCGGCGAAGAGCCTGCCCCGGACTCGATCCGGGGCCGGAATCTAGAGTGCTGCCATGACGCACGGCCAGGGTGGGCCAAGTCGCCGGCACGTAGAGACCGCCGTCGGTTGCGAGGCCAGCGAGCAGGACGTCGGCGAAGGCCAGTTCGGGGGCTCGGCCGCGGGTGGAGACGTAGCTGAGGCTCATTCGTCGGCGATGACCCGCAGCACGCTGCCCACCTGCCGGACCGCTTCGAGGTGGCGCAGGTCGTCGAGCGTCGCCCGCATGTCGCTCTCGCAGGCCACGTGAGTGATGAAGATGATGCGGGCCTCCTCGCCGAGGCCCTCCTGGGTCATGGAGCGGATCGACACGCCGTGTTGGCCGAACACCCCGGCCACCGCGGCCAGCACGCCCGGCCGGTCGATCACCTCCAGCGCCAGGTAGTAGGCGGTGCGGAGCTCGCCGATGGGGTGGATGCGGGCGGGCGCCATGGGCGGCGGGCCGCCCGCGGCGCCGCGGCGGAGGTTGGCGGCGGCGTCGATGAGGTCGCCGAGGACCGCCGAGGCGGTGGGGCGGCCGCCGGCGCCGCGGCCGTAGAGCATCAACTCGCCGGAAGCCTCGCCCTCCACGAACACGGCGTTGAAGCTGTCGCGCACCGACGCCAGCGGATGGTCCTCCGGCACCATCGCCGGATGCACCCGCACCGCGATCGTCGGGACCGGGGGGCCCGAGGCGCTGCTCTGCTCCTCGGTGCGGGGCGAAGAGTCGTCGCAGCCCGGCCCCCCGACCCCGCCCCCTCCCTTCGCCGCCTCAGCCGGGTGGGTCTCCTCAGCGTCGACGCGTTCAGCGATGGCCAGGAGCTTGATGACGTGGCCCAAGCGGCGGGCGAAGGTGATGTCGTCGGCGCTGAGGGTGGAGATTCCCTCGCAGTGCACGTCGGCCGCGGTCACCTCGGCGCCGAAAGCGACGGCGGCCATGATGGCGGCCTTGGCGGCGGCGTCGTGGCCCTCCACATCCGCGCGGGGATCGGCCTCGGCGTAGCCCAACGCCTGGGCCTCGGCCAGGGCGTCGAGGTAGCTGGAACCGCCCGTCGTCATGCGGCTCAGGATGTAGTTGGTGGTGCCGTTGACGATGCCCATGATGCGGCGCACCGACTCGCCCGCCAGGGACTCCCGCAGCGCCCGCACCAGCGGGATGGCCCCGCCCACCGCCGCCTCGAACAGCAGATCCACGCTGGCGGCGCGGGCCGCGGCGAACAGTTCGGCGCCGTGGTCGGCGATGACCTCCTTGTTGGCCGTGACCACGGGCTTGCCGGCAGCCAGCGCCGCCAGCAGCAACTCCCGGGCCGGCTCGATGCCGCCGATGAGCTCCACCACCACGTCGGTGTCGGGGCGCGCCACCACCGCTGCGGCGTCGCCGGTCAGCAGCTCGGCCGCCACACCCGGTCGGGATCGCTCCGGCGAGCGCACCGCCACGGCGACCGGCACGAGCTCGGTGCCGCAGCGGGCGGCGATCTCGGCCCGCCGCTCGTCCAGCAGCCCCACCAGCGCGGCGCCGACCGTGCCGCCGCCCAAGATGCCCACGCCGATTCGCACCGGAGCAGAGGAAGCCGCGGGCGCGGCACCGGACCCAGCAGAAGAGGGAGCAACCATCCCGCTCACGCTACCGGCGCAGCCGCCCACCGCCCGCCGCAGATCCAGCCTCCGGCTGGACAGACCGGACAACAATCTCCACGAGCCGCCAAGCTGCTCGGCAGCACGTTCAGATCCTGAGGCAAGCTTCCGCGGGCTCTACCCGAATCTCGCCCCCAAGTTGCGCATCATCTCGAAAGTGTCCTCGTAGGGCACTTCGAGGTGACTGCAAGCATCAGGGATCTTGACCTTCTTCCGACTTGCACCAGCCAGCGTTTCCAGAGTCACGATCGTCGCACCAACGGCCGCCGCGGCACCCACGAGAAATGGATCAGCGCAGCTCATGAAGTCCTCGACCACATGTTCGCGATACCCCTCGCCGCGAGCCCAATCTCCCAGGTCGGAGACATGTCCCGCTACCTCCGAGGAGGCGGAGCTCACATGGAACAGGAGTTCGCGCCGGCTGCCGACCCAGTGGGCCAGTTCGTCGCCTCCATCCTTGAGTTCCTGGTACACGAGGTCGGTTGACGCCAGCACCCCGGCGGTCGCCCGACCCTCCAGCCACGTCCAGAACGCAGGCACCAGATCGAATCCGTAGTATGTGTTCTTCGCCGTTATGAACACGTTGGCATCAAGCAGGCGGAGCACTATGTGCCGCCCAGGGAAGCCCGGAGTTTGGGAAGGTTCGCAGGCTTGACTCCGAGAAGCCGGGAAGCGTCGCGTATCAACATCTCCGACGCGCCGACGCTCTCAAGGACGGCCTCGGTGAGAAGCCGGCTGTTGCGGATCGGGACGTTCTTGTAGTAGTCGCCCCCCGAAGACGTTGTCGCGCGCTGCGCGTTCCACTTGGCCCGCTCGGCCTCGTAGAGTTCGAAGAATCTCTGGCGGCTGATCGCCCCGTGCGTCCAGAGTTGTCTGGCGACCATGACGGTCGAGACACGAAACTCTGCAGCTACACCCCCGAGCCATTCGCTCTCCGAGGAGGTCCGGCGCTTCCAGCTATCAGCGATGCGGTCCCAGGGCAGCAGAACTTCGCCCGCAACTTCATTGCAATACGCCTCGATATGTGTCGACCCGCCTCCCGGGATCGTCAAGTCTGCGTCCGAGATTCCACCCTCGCCGACCCAGATGTGCGCCAGTTCATGAGCCAGGGTGAAGATCTGGGCGGAGTGACTGTCCGCGTTGTTGATGAAGATCACCGGGGCCATGGGATCCGCAATCGAGAAGCCGCGGAACTCCTCGACGCGAAGGGGACGATTCGTCGCCTGGTGAACGACCCCGTTTCTCATGACCAGGATTCCCAAGGCCTCAACCTGTCGGACAAACGCCCTGAGGAATCGATCTCGCTGGGTTTCGCAACGGACTTCGGAATCAAGATTGAGGCTCAGGGCAATGTCTGCCGCCACTGCGGAAACCGGGGCTTGGGTCGAGAACCGCCCCACGACCGGGAGGGGGGGCTCATCAGCACCGACCCTGAAGTCCCGGTACCAGTCCTGGTGCCGCAGGACGTCGGCTATCACGTCGCGAAGGTCGACCGACGGCCTTCGGTAGGCCCCTCCGGGAGCGCGACGGAAGTCGGGAATCGGCAACTCGTCCACGGGTGGATCAGCGAGGAACAGGTAACCGAACGGCACTCGCAGCCGTTTCGCCAATTGCTGCGCCTGGCTGAATGTCGGAGCCGACGAACCGTCCAACCAGCGCTCGACCGTGCTGACCGATTGGCGCAGGGACCTGCTCAGATCATCCGATCCGAGGTCGGCCCGATCCGCCGCCCACTGCAACACCGCGGGATTGACGTGGGCGACCGTCATGCCCAGCCAGAATAGCCACGAACGGCGGCAACTCACATTGCCGTCGGCGGTGCCCCGGGCCGGCCGCCGGGGTTCGCCTTCCGAGTCAGCGACCGCCAGCGATCTGCGTACCGGATTGCGGGGTCTCCTCGACTGGCTGCTGCTCAGGTTGCCTCAGCCTGCCTGGCAGGCCATCTTCCGCGGTGCGTACTCTGGGTAGCACGTGATTGCGCAACCCCCGCCGGATACTGCCGCAGACCGAGCGCGACGCTCGTGATCGCCCATGCGCCGGAGTCGTCGCTCGGCTGGCTCGACTTCGATGCGGCCGCCAGCGCGCGAGTGGGCGAGCTGCTGCGTTCGCTGGAGGAGCCCGGCACCCTGGACGAGTTGGGTTTGGGCACCGTGCGCGACGCCTTCTCGGGGAGGCTCAGCCCCGGCACGACGACCACCCAGACAAGGCTCCGCTACTTCATGTTCGTGCCGTGGATCTTCGCCCGCCTCGAGGCGCAGCGCGTCGCGCCGGGTGACTTCGCCCGCAGGCTCCGCGAGGACGAGGCGCGGCTCATCGGCTGCCTCCGCCATCTGGGGAAGAACAACGGGGTGATCGGCTACGCCGCCGGAAGGGATCTCAAGCTCTTGCCGAGTTGGCTCTACTGGGCCGGCCTGGGCGCCTGGGGGCTGCGGCGTCTCGATCTCAGCATCGCCGAGTACGGGCAGCGGGCGGCAGCTCTGGGACGCCGTCAGCCCGAGCGCGACGACGACCGCAATCCGACGGCGCGGGCGGTGTCGATGTGGGCGTCCATGCCGCCGGCGCCCGACGACTTCCTGCAGGAGAACATCACATTCGAGCTGCGTCGCGATGAGGCGCAGGTCCTCGTCGAGTGCATCCGGCGGTGCCAGCCGGGCACGCTGCTGGCCTTCCTGTGCGGCACGCCGGCCGCCGCGGCGAACGCCCGCTTCCCGTGGGAAGTGCCGACGCACGGGATGCCCGGCGGTCTCGTGGAACTCCTGCGCCACGCCCGCTGCTTCTCCGAGCTCACCCTCGGCCCCCAGTTGGTCTACAACGTGCTCCTCGCACGCAAAGCGCGGGCAGAGTTCGGATGGGACACCCACGAACTCGAGCAGCGCCAACTCCGCCGCCTCGGCCGCTGGGCCAGGTTGCTCGAGGGCCGACACGAGGAGTTACGCATCTGGGCCGAGAACCTGCCCGAGTTCTGGCACGTCCTCAGCGAGCGCCGCATCGGCGGCGCCACCCGGGACTTCGTGAACTTCGTGGCCCGGCGGGCGGTGGAGAACCCGGCGGGCTTCGCCGAGGATCGCTCGGTCCACGATTGCATCGTCGACCGGGAGGTCCGACTCAAGTCGAGGCGCGCGCGCCTCGGCTACCGGGCGGCCCTGGAGAACTGGGGTCAAGTGCCCGGCGGCGGTCAGTTCAACTACCGGTGGCCGATCACCAAGAGCTACCTCTCCGATCTCGATGTGGCGCTGGGGCCGGTGCCCTGATGCTGCAGCCCGCCAACCGCCTGACCCTCCTTGACGCGTTGCGGCCCCCTGCCGGCTTCGGGCTGGAGTCGGCCATGGCCGTGACTTTCACGCTCGACCTCCGGGCGCTCCTAGCGGCACCCGCTGCGCTGACGCTCACCGGCCCCGACGGCATCGTCCCCGACGACGGCCGCCTCGAACCCATCGAACTGCTGCACGCGCTGCGCACCCACGCCGACAAGCTCAGCGTGCTCTGCCAAGCCGGCGAGATCGCCCTGCCGCCCTCGCGGCGGGTGTTCGCCTTCCTCGAGGGGGCGGTCATCCCCGTTCGTGCGCCGCGAGGCGGGGTCGTACACCCCAAGGTGTGGGTGCTGCGCTACGAGGCCGGCGAGGCACCGCCGGACGCGCCGCCCGACGGTGCGGGGCGACAGCGGGCGCTCCGGGTGCTCGTCGCCAGCCGGAACCTCACGTTCGACGCGAGCTGGGACGCCTTGGTCCGCCTCGACGAAACGAGCGCCGCGGACGGCGTGTCGCTGGAACCCGTGGGCGACCTGTTCGGCGGACTCCTCGAATACGCGGTCGGCGAGGTCGGCGAGGTCCATCGCAACCGCGTGCGATCCCTGGCGGACGCTCTCGGGTCGGCCAGGTTCGCCCTGCCCGGCGGTGCGCAGGAGCTGCGCACCCACGTACTGGGCCTGACGCAGCGGTCTTCGCCGCTGCCGGATGCCGCCGAGCGGTCGCTGATCATCTCGCCGTTCGTGAGCGACGACTTCTTCACGAGGGTGCATCCGCGACCGGTGGACGAGCCCGTCAGCACCCCGGAGGCGCGAGACGGCCAGGACATCAGCGCCGCCGCCCAGACCCCCCAAGTGATCGAACTCGTCAGCACGCAAGAGTCCCTGGACGGCCTCGATCCGGTGTCACTCGAGGGTATGAATACCGTTCACACCTTCGACGACGCCAGCGTGCCGGATCTCGCGGATGCCGAAGACTCCGACTCACCCAACGACCCGGGCCGGCCGCTGGCGGGGTTGCACGCCAAGGTCTTCGCCTTCGAGCGCGACGGCCGGGCGCATCTGTTCCTCGGATCGGCGAACGCCACCGGTGCAGCATTCGGCGCCAATGTCGAGATCCTGTTGGAACTCGTGGGCGCCACAGAGGCGCTCGGCATCGACCGGCTCTGCGTCGGCAGTGAGGACGAGCCAGGGCTCCGGGAGCTGTTCCGGAGCTACCGCCGACCCGAACCGACTCCTGAACCGGACGACGAAGGCCGAGGAGCGCTGGACAGCGCTCGCCGGGCCATCGCCCAGCTTCATTTCGCGGGATCCGTCGAACGCAGCGGCACCGGCTGGGCGGTCACGTACCGGACGTCTGAGCCTCTGCGGGCACCCGACGGCACGGAGATCCACTGCTGGCCGCTGGCGTCCGCGGGGAACCGGAGACGGGTTGTCGCCGGTGAACCTCTGGAGGCTCGCTTCGAGACGATCCTCGAAGCCATTTCCGGCTTCCTGGCATTCGAGCTCACTCACTCCGACGACGAGGAGGCCCGGACTGGCTTCGTCGTCCCGGTCCCGCTCGACGGCGTGCCGGAGGAGCGTGAGGGTTCCCTGCTGCGCGCCCTCGTGGGGAACGCCGAGCGCTTCTTCCGCTACCTCTTGGCGCTGCTGGACGAGGACCCGGACCACGTGAGCCTGCTCGACGCCGTCGAGGGCGCCGCCAGAGGCCCCGCTGGCGGCGGGGGCGGTTCGTCGAGCCTGCCGGTCCTGGAGAAGTTGCTGCGCACGATGCGACGGGACCCCGCCAAGCTCGCCGGGCTGCACCCGCTCGTGGGCGACCTGGCCGAGGACGGCGCGCTGCCGCCGGGCTTCGCCGAACTCTGGAAGACGATCCACGAGGTGGCGCACACCGGGACGCCGGACCGATGACCGCGCCGGACGTCGACGCCGAGGCGGTCCTGACCGACCTGAAGGACTTCCAGAGGCGGACCGCCCGCTGGGCCTTCCAGCGGATGTACACCGCCGCCGATCCCGCCACCCGGTTCCTCGTGGCCGACGAGGTGGGGCTCGGCAAGACGCATGTCGCCAAAGGCGTGGTCGCCCAGGTCATCGACCACCTGCGGCGCACCGGCGACGAGCGCCACGACATCGTCTACATCTGCTCGAACGGCGCCATCGCCCGCCAGAACCTTCGCAAGCTGGCGCCCGAGGGCGTCGAGCCCATCGAGTCCGTGGACCGGCTCACCATGCTCCCGCTGGTGAACCTGAACCAGGACAATCCCGGTCGGGGAGGCGTCAACCTGCTGGCCATCACCCCCGGAACCTCGCTCCAGTTCGGGCGCGGCACCGGCAAGTTCACCGAGCGCTGCCTCGCCTACACGTTCCTGCGCGCCATCTGGGGCGCGAGTGCAATGGGTGCGCCGGCGCGCCGGGTGTTCTGGCACGGCATCAGGGTCGACCCCGATGAGCGGCTGCGCTGGTGGGAGCAGTACTACCGCCCGCGCATCCAGGGGTCGCTCGAAGACTTCAAAAGGCTGCTGGAAGAGACCGAACGGGCGAGGCGCGCCCGCGGCGCGCGGACCCTGCGCGAGCTCTTCGACCAACTCGTCGAAGGGCTGCGCTGGCAGCGCACGTTCCCCGGGGACCTGCTCGGAAAGCGCTGGTGGTTCATCGCCGGCGTGCGGCGCATCATGGCGAACGTCGGCGTCGCCGCGCTGCAACCCGACCTGGTGATCCTGGACGAGTTCCAGCGCTTCAAGGACCTGCTGCGACCCGATCCTCAGAACTTCGCCGCCAACGTGGCGCACCGGATGTTCAACTACACCGACCCGCAGACCGGCCGCACCACGCGGACGCTGCTGCTGTCCGCCACCCCGTACCGCATGTACACCACCGGCGACGAGCCCGACAGCGACCACTACGAGGACTTCTACGAGACCTGCTCGTTCCTGCTCGGGGATCCGGCGCGGACCGAGGAGCTGCGGGACCGGTTCGGCGATCTCCGGCTGGCGCTCACCTCCGCCGACTCGCTGGGGCGCGCCGAGGAGATCTGCGTGGAGATCCAGGGCCGACTGCGCGGCGTGATGGCGCGGACCGAGCGACTGGCGGCGACGCCGGACCGCGACGGGATGCTGCACGAGCCAGAAGCGCACGTAGAGGTGAAGTCGCACGACCTGCGCGCCTACCTCCGCTTCGGGGATCTGGCCGAGTCCGTGAAGCACCACGAGCCCGCCGAGTACTGGAAGTCCGCGCCGTACCTCGTCAACTTCATGGAGGGCTACAAGCTGAAGGAGACCATCGTGTCGGCCGCAGCGGACGGCCGCCTCGGGGACGGCGCGGGGCTCGAAGCGGGTCCGGGCCTGCTGAGTTGGGAGGATGTGGAGGCCTACGAGCGCATCGACCCCCAGAACGGGCGACTCCGCTGGCTGCTCGACGACTTGCATCGCCACCGCGCCTTCGATCTGCTCTGGATCCCCCCGTCCCTGCGCTACTACGACACCGGGTCGGTCTACGAGAGCCCGGAGGCCGCCACCTTCACCAAGAGGCTCATCTTCTCGGGATGGGCGGTGGTCCCCAAAGTCGTCTCGTCGCTGGCCAGCTTCGAGGCCGAGCGCCGCGCCTACAGCGGACGCAGCCACGCCTACACCGCCAACTACGGGCGACGCGGCGGGCAGCGCCTCACCTTGCGCACCAGCGAGCGCACAACCGAAGCAGCGAGGCCCGGAGAGGCGGCCGGCGACAGTCGAGCCGCGGCGATGACCACGTTCCTGCTCACCTGGCCGAGCCCGACCCTCGCAGAACTGGGAGACCCCCGGCCACTGCCGGGCGACCCGCGCCGTTGCGTCAGCGGCGTGCCCGGCGAGGTGGCAGCGGCAGACCGACCAGTCGTCGGGGGAGGCCAGGCGGGCCGCCGCGTCACCGACCTGCTCGCCGAGGTGAAAGCTCGCATTGCGAAGGCCATCGAAGCCCTTGTCCTAACCGCACCCGCCGAGGGCGCGGTCGACCGGAGGTGGTACTGGGCGGCGCCCCTGCTCCTCGACCAGCAACGTCATCCGTCGGCGACGCACCGCCTGCTGGCCCTGAACGACCTCAGCCACTGGGAGGGTGAGCAGGTTGACCGCGGGCTCCGGGCGCACGTCGCCGAAGCCAAGGCCATGCTCGAATACAGTCCCGGGCCGTCCTCCGGCGACCATTGCCGACCTTCATCCGGGTCCGAAGCCAGGCCCACGGGCGAA
Organism: bacterium; assembly: GCA_026708055.1. Lineage (NCBI taxonomy): Bacteria > bacterium. The sequence continues at coordinate 42,709 of JAPOVS010000022.1, forward strand.
GACGGTCGCCACGCTCTCGGACGCCCGCCCGACGACCTCACGACAGTGCTGGCCGAGTTGGCGGTCGGCGGGCCGGCGCAGTGCGCGCTGCGGGCGATCGCTGCGGTCGCGGGGCTACCTCTCGACAATGAGTCTGCCGTGGTACACGCCGCTCGGGCTGCGGGCGCGTTCCGGAGCTTCTTCAACGCCCCCGAGGTCACCGGCACCATCGTCGGCGGGAGCTCGGAGGAGTCCGAGACCGAAGAGGGCGGCGGGCGTTACTGGCATGACGTCCTTCGGCACTCGATCATCGGGAACCTCCAAGCGGTGCTGGACGAGCACGCCCATGTGCTCCGTGACTGGCTCGGGTACCTGAGTCTGGGAGCCGACGAGCGGCGCGCCGCGCTGGCCGCCGACATCGCCGGCCACCTCAAAGAGGCCTTGGAGTTGCGCACCTCCTCGTTCCGGGTGGACGTGCCCCGGCCGGCGCAGGACAGCCGCCGCGTCGAGTTCGACGCCCGCCGTATGCGCACCCGCTTCGCCGTCGCCTTCGGCAACCAGGCTCTCGAAGGCGGCGGCGAGGTGCGGGCCGAGTCGCTCTCCAGAGCGTTCAACTCGCCGTTCTGGCCCTTCGTGATGGCCTCCACGTCGGTCGGGCAGGAGGGACTGGACTTCCATCTCTGGTGCCACGCCGTCGTCCACTGGAACCTGCCCGCCAACCCCGTCGACCTCGAGCAGCGCGAGGGGCGCGTCCACCGCTACAAGGGCCACGCCGTCCGCCGGAACATCGCCGCGACCTTCGGCCCGGACCTGCTCACCGAGGGGCGGGCCAGCGGCGGCGACCCGTGGAGCCGACTCTTCGAGCGGGCCGTCCCGGAAAGACCGACGGACAGCGGCGAGATGGTTCCTTACTGGGTTTTCCACGCCGGACCGGCGAAGATCGAACGCCATGTGCCCGTCATGCCGTTCAGCCGCGACGCGGCGGCGCTGCCGAAGCTGCGCAAATCGCTCGCCGCCTACCGCCTCGCCTTCGGCCAACCCCGCCAGGAGGAGCTGGTGGAGTTCCTCGGCGCCGACCGCTCCGACGCCGACCTCCTCCGGCTGGCGTCGCGGCTCCGCATCGACCTGTCGCCTCCCGAGCGGGGCACGCGCCCGGCCGGAGATGACGACCTTGGGGGCGGCCTCGCCGACGAACCCCCGCCGCTGCTCGGGCACACAACCGGCCAGCAGGCGTTGCCGGCGGGCGCCGCTCCCGGGCCCGCCCCCACTCAGGCACACAACCAGCCCGAAGGCTCCTCAACTCCCCGCGAGAGGCTGAGTTCGCCTGATCCATGGTGGCGACGCCTCGGGACGTCCCGCCCCTACAGGTCGAGGCGGAGGAGATCCTCGTAGGTCTCGCGGCGGATCACCGGGCGGGCCTCGCCGTCGCGCACAAACACCACGGCGGGTCTGGGCATCTTGTTGTAGTTGGAGGCCATTGCGTAACCGTAGGCGCCGGCCACGGGGATGGCCAGAACGTCGTCGGTGGCCAAGTCCTGCGGCAAATGGCCGTCCGCCACGAGAATGTCGCTCGACTCGCAATTCATGCCCACCACCCGGACGGCTCGGGGCCTCGCCGCGCTGGCGACGCGGGGCAGGAACGCCTCGTAGCCGCTGCCGTAGAGCACCGGCCGCGGGTTGTCGCTGAGGCCGCCGTCGACGGCGACATAGGTGCGGATGCCCGGAAGGGCCTTGACCGCGCCGACCGTGTAGAGCGTGACGGCCGCGGCGGCCACGATCGCCCGTCCGGGTTCGACGCTGAGTCGGGCCGTCACGCCGGCGTCGGCCGCCGCCTGCAGCACGGTGCGCCCCCATTCGGTGATCGACGGTGCCTGCTCGCCGGCAACATAGGCCACGCCGAGGCCGCCGCCGACTGACAACTCGGGCAGGCCCAACGGGTTGGCGAAGGACGCCAGGGTAGCCACCGCCCGCGCGAACGAGTCGAGGCGGAACACCTGACTGCCGATGTGGGCGTGGATGCCAACAAGTTCCACCGAGTCCGAAGCGCGGGCGCGGGCCACCGCCTCCGCCGCTGCGCCAGTGGATACCGTGAAACCGAACTTCGAGTCGTCCCGTCCCGTGGCCAGATAAACATGGGTGTGCGCCTCGATGCCCGGCGTGATCCGCAGCAACACCGCCGGCCGACACCCTCGCTCGGCCGCCAAAGTGTCGAGGCGGTCGAACTCCTCGAAGCTGTCGACCACGATGCGGCCCACGCCAGCCTCGATGGCGGCGGTCAAGGCCGCCGCCGACTTGTAGTTTCCGTGCATCACCAGCCGCTCGGGCGGGAACCCGGCCGCTAGGGCCACGTGCAGCTCGCCGCCGGTGGACACGTCGAGGTGCAGCCCCTCTTCGTGGACCAACTCCACCATGGCCCGGCAGAGGAAGGCCTTGGCGGCGTACGCCACGGCGCCCTCGCCGAAGACCGACCGCGCCTCGCCGCAGCGCGCCCGCAGGTGGTCCTCGTCGTAGACGATGAGCGGCGTGCCGAACTCGCCTGCGAGGTCCACTAGGTCGCAGCCGCCCACGGAGAGCCGGCCGCCGGCGTCGCAGGCGGCGTTGTCGGGCAGCAGGTTCCGAGGGACAGGTCCGGCCATCAGACCGCCTCCTCGGCATCGTCGGCGGGGCGGGTTTCCATGCGTTCAGGGGCGCTGACGCCTAGGAGGTCGAGGGCGATGACCAGGCCGATGCGGGCCGCCTCGGTGAGCCACAGCCGGGCGGCGCGCAGCGACGAGTCGACTTCGCTGCGCAGGATCGGGCAGTCGTGGTAGAAGCCGTGGAAGGCGCCAGCCAACTCTCGCACCCAGGTGGTGAGCTTGTGGGGGGCGCGCTCGCGGGCCGCCTCGGCCACGACGTCGCCGAGGGCGTGCAGCGTGCGGAGCACCTCCAGCTCGCGCCGGTGGGTGAGCAGCTCCAGCGCGGCGTCCTCGAGCGGCGGGCGCGTTGTGCCGCGCTCGGCGGCGGTGGCCATCAGCGAGCAGATGCGGGCGTGGGCGTACTGCACGTAGAACACGGGGTTCTCCATGGACTGCGCCGCTGCGACGTCCAAGTCGATGGTCTGGCGGCTGCCGAGGGACTGCAGCAGGAACGTCATGCGGGCGGCGTCGGGCCCGACGAGGTCCACCAGGTCGTCGAGCAGCACCACGTTGCCGGCCCTCTTGGAGATCTTGGCCTCGGCGCCGCCGCGCATCACCGTGACGAGCTGCCCCAGCACGATCTCCAACTGCTCACGGCGGTGCCCGAGGGCGCAGACGCCAGCCGCTAGGGGGGCAATGTGGCCGTGGTGGTCGGCACCCCAAACGTTGATGAGAAGATCGAAGCCGCGGTCCAGCTTGTCGGCGTGGTAGGCGATGTCGGGCAACAGGTAGGTGGGCTCGCCGTTGGAACGGACGAGCACCCGGTCGCCGCCGCGGGAGGCGCGAGCGGCATCCCCGCCGAGGACTGCCGGGACCGGTCCGTCGCCGGTGTCCCGGTCGCCCCGGAGCGCTCCCTCGTGGACGGCATCGTCGCCGTCGCCGACCGGGGCGCCGGCCGCGGCCGGGCGCCCGCCGGCGGGGACGGCACCAGCGATGCGCAACCACACGGCGCCGTCGGCGCGGTAGGCGGCGCCTCTGCCCTCAAGAGTCTCCAGCGTGGCGGCGACGGCCCCTGAACTCACCAGGGCGCGCTCGCTGGACCAGGTGTCGAACCGCACGCCGAGACGCGCCAAGCTCTCGGCCACATCGCGGCGGGCGCGGACGTAGCCCCACTCCAGGGCGTCGGCGCCGTCGGGCATCTCGGCGGCCCACTCGCGCACGTAGTCGGCGCGGTAGCCGTCCACAGGCGGCTCGCTGCCCTCCTTGCGGGCCACCAGCGACTCGGCGAAGGCGTCCATCTGGCGGCCGCGGTCGTTGAGGTAGTACTCCCGGTGCGGGGCGAAGCCGCAGCGGGCCAGGATGTTGCAGAGGCTGTCGCCATAGGCGGCCCAGCGCCCGCCGCCCACGTGCAGCGGCCCGGTGGGGTTGGCGCTCACGAACTCCACGTTCACCGCCGTCCCGGCGCCGAAGTCACAACGGGCGTAGCCGTCCGTGCCCTGGGCGACCACCTGGCGCAGCACGTCGTGCAGCCAGCCGTCGTCGAGGTGGAAGTTCACGAACCCCGGCCCCGCCACCTCCACCCGGCGCAGGTGGGCGGGAGGGTCGGCGGCGATGCGCTCGGCCAGGCTCTCGGCCAGGTCGAGCGGGCGGCGGCCAGCTGCCTTGGCGCAGACCAGCGCCACGTTCGAGGACCAGTCACCGTGCTCGGCGCGTGCCGGGCGACCGATCTCGATCGTGGCAGGCAGAGGCTCGACACCGGCGGCGCCGAGCGCGGCGCGCAGGGCGTCGAGCAGGTGCCTCCGAATCATGCGGCAGCGTACCGGTGAGGGCGCACGCAGCGTTAGCCTGCGAGTCCGGCCCTCGTAGCTCAGGGGATAGAGCAGCGGCCTCCGGAGCCGTGCGCGCAGGTTCGAATCCTGCCGAGGGCGCAAAGCGATCGAACAACAACCGACGGAGCCGTGCGCGCAGGTTCCAGAACCCCACGGAGGGCGCAGCGGTGGCGCGATCGGCGCCGGGCGGGAGATGAAAGGACCAACCGTGGCTGGACGACTCGCGGGCAAGGTGGCGGCCATCACCGGGAGCGCCAGCGGCTTCGGGGAGGCCGCGGCGCGGCTGTTCGTGGTCGAGGGCGCCCGTGTGGCGCTCGGCGACATCCAGGTGGAGGCCGGGCAGGCGATCGCCGACGACCTCGGCGAGGCGGCCCGCTTCATCCGCTGCGACGTGACCCGGGAGGAGCATGTGGCGGCGCTCGTGGACCTGGCCGTCGACAGCTTCGGGCAGCTCGACGTGATGTACAACAACGCCGGGATCGTGGGCGCCCGGGGACCGATCGACCAGATCCCCGAGGCGGAGTGGCGGTTCACCGTCGACGTGCTGCTACACGGCGTCTTCTACGGGATGAAGCACGCCGCCCGGGTGATGAAGCCCCGCCAGAGGGGTTCGATCATCAGCATGGCGTCCACGGCGGGGGTCATCGGCGGGCTCGGACCGCACGCCTACGCCGCCGCCAAGCACGCCGTGGTGGGGCTCACCAAGAACGCCGGCGCCGAGCTGTGCCGCCACGGCATCCGGGTCAACTGCATCGCCCCCCACTCCATGGCCACGCCGATGGTGGCCATGGCACACTTCGGCGACCCCGACGACATCGACGGCGTACTGGCCGAACTGACCGAGAAGTCGCCGCTGGCCGGGCGACCCGGCCTGGCGTCGGACGTGGCCAACGCCGCCCTGTGGCTGGCCGGCGACGAGTCGGGCTACACCAACGGCCACTGCCTCACCACCGACGCCGGCGTGACCACCGGCTCGAAGGCCGAGGACGCCCCCTACTCCGAACTGCTCCCGATGATCCGCGAGGCGGGCCGCACCGGCCTGTGACCGAACCCGCTCGTCAGCCCGATCGATCCAGCCAGGTCTGAAGGGTCTGGGTGGTCCAGGTGGGGACACCGGTGCCCAGGAGATCGTTGTCGTTCGTCCACACCGCGGCGCTCAGGGCCAGGGCACAAGCAACGACCGGCCAGTCGTCGGGATCTCGCTGCGAGCGCGCCCGCGCCTCCTCCTCGAACGGCGAGTAGACCTCGGCGGCGACGACTGCCAGGTTGTTGTCCACCGCATCGAGGCACAGAATCAACAGGTCGTCCCGTTCAGCCGCAGCGAACCCGGCGGACGCCGCGACGGCACCGATGCGTCGAGGCAACTCAGCATGAACTTCGCCCAGTGTGTGCTCGGGGATACACAGGTCCAAGCGGTGGTCGCTGAGCCGCTCCCTTCCCCTGATCCGCAGTAGGTCGGCCACCAGCACGCTGGTGTCGACCACCAGCAGCATCAGCTCGTTCGGCTCCCGGGGACGACCGCCTCGACGAGGTCCTCCTCGTCCAAACCTGTCCGGTCAAGCACCCGCTGGACCGCTTCGCCGACGCGGTCCAGCGATTGGCGAACCTCCTGGCGGCTTCTCTTGGGTGCCGGAACCGGCACGAAAAAGCCGATCGGCTTGCCGTGGCGTTCGATGCGGATCGTCTCGCCCAGCTTCATCAACGCGGTCGCGTGATCCCTGAACTCCCTGACCCCGACCGAGCGCATCACAGACCTCCACTCGTGTGATCACTACCGTAGTCACAGTATCTCGGCCGGCACGATGCGCGCTGCCCGGACCGGTGACCGCGGCACCCGGCGGTACCATCGACGGCGATGAGCGACACGATGACCGCGCCGGCGGCGCCCGCCCCCAAGCCCCGCTGGACCTACCAGTGGAAGGAGCTCTACGAGGAGGTCATCACCAGCGGGCTGTGCACCGGCTGCGCCGGCTGCGTCATCGCCTGCCCCCACGACGTGATCGGCTACCGCCACGAGCCCGGCCAGTACTACCCGTTCCACCTGGAGGAGGAGCTGGGCCTGGAGGACTGCGTCCACGGCGTGAAGGGCTGCACCTCCTGCACCCGGGCCTGCCCCCGCTTCCGGGCCTGGGAGCCCGAGGCCGACGAGCACCTCTTCGGTCGCCGCCGCAGCGACGACGAGCCCTCGGGCGTCTACAAGGACATCATCCTGACCCGCGCCAGCGACGACTTCGTCTACGAGGTCGGCCAGGACGGCGGGCTGGTGTCGGCCATCCTCATCTGGTGCCTGGAGAACGGCATCATCGACGGCGCCCTGGTGTCGCACCTGGAGGGCGAGGCCGCCGGCTGGAAGGCCATCCCCGGCGTGGCCACCGACCGCGACGAGGTACTGGCCGCCGCCGGCAGCCGCTACACCTACTCGGCCAACACCATGGCGTACCCCGAGGCCGCCGAGCGGGGACTGAAGGAGCTGGCGCTGGTGGGCATGAGCTGCCAGACCTCCATCGGGCCGGTCATGTGGCACCGCAAGGTGGGCAAGGTGGGGCGGCCCATCAAGCTGAACATCGGCCTGCTGTGCTCCAAGAGCTTCGACGACTCGCTGTTCGACGAACTCTTCTGGATCAAGTACGGGCTGCGCAAAGAAGACATCAAGAAGATGAACATCAAGGGCGTCTTCCAGGTGTGGATGCACAACGGCGACTACCACGAGATCAGCCTGAAGGAGTGCCACGCCTGGACCCGGGAGGGCTGCCTGCACTGCCCCGACTTCGCCGCCGAGCACGCCGACATCTCCACCGGCGGCATCGGCGACGTCAGCGACTGGACCCTCACGGTGGTGCGCACGCCGCTGGGGCGGGAGATCATCGTGCGGATGCTGCAGGAGGGGGTGATCGAGGGGCGGCCCGGCGACGCCGACCCGGGCGCCATCGCCCTCATGCACAAACTCTCGGCCAAGAGCCGCCAGCGCTGGCCCGACTGGGCGGCGCCCGAGGCCCGGGTGGGGCTGCCTTCCCGGGGGTGACCGCGGGGGCGGGGCCCCCGCGGGTGTTGGGCAGTCCGGGGAGGGGTCAGCTGCGGGTGTTGGCGGCTCGGCAGTCGGCGAAGATGGCCGAGAGGCGGGCGGCGGTGGATTCCGCGTCTTCGTCGATGATGTTGCCGGCGTCGTCCTTCACGTCGTCGTCGAGCTGCTTGAAGTCCTCGAAGCTGATCTCGGTCCGGACGCGGTCGTAGGCGCAGGCGCAGTACCGCGGGGCCACCGGGCTGATCCGGGGGTCGGTCTCGGCGGCCAGCTCGCAGCCGCTGATGAAGTTGGTCTCGACGGTGTCGTCGAAGGACGTGGGCTCGCCGCCCTCGCCGCAGGCCGCCAGCAGCAGGACCATTGCGGCGCACACGCCCACCAGAGCCAGCCGCGGCCCGCGCACGCCTCGACCCGAACGATCCATGACTGGCGCAGGCTATCCGGCGAGGCGGCGGGCCCGGTCGAAGACGGCGTCCAGCATGTCCTCGGTGAGCCGGCCGGTGAAGGTGTTCTGCTGGCTCACGTGGTAGCAGCAGAGCAGGGTGCGCCCGCCGCCCAGCGGCACCTCCAACCCATGCGCGAAGCGGGGCCGGGGACGCAGGTCCCAGTGCCGCGCCACCGCGGCGCAGGCCAGACCGCCCAGCGCCACCACCACCCGCACCTGCGCCAGCGCCGCCAACTCGGCCGTGAAGAAGCCGCTGCAGGCGGCGAACTCCTCGCCGGTCGGCTTGTTGGCGGGCGGCGCGCACTTCACCGGCGAGGTGACCCAGGCGCCGGTGAGGCGCAGCCCGTCGGCGGCGTGGAGGGCCTCGGGCTGGTTGGCGAAGCCCGCCCGCCACAGCGCCCGGTAGAGCCACTCGCCGGAACGGTCGCCGGTGAACATGCGCCCCGTGCGGTTGGCGCCGTGCGCGGCGGGCGCCAACCCCACCACCAGCAGGCGGGCCTCGGGGTCGCCGAAGCCCGGCACCGCCCGGCCCCAGTAGTCCTCGCCGGCGAAGGCGGCCCGGCGGGTGCGCGCCACCTCCTCCCGCCACGCCACCAGCCGCGGGCACGCCCGACACGCCACCACCTCGGCCTCCAGAGCCCCCAGCCGTTCAGCCGCCGAGACCTGGACCCCTGCAGCGGTCCTGCCAAGCACATCCCCGGCATCTCCGTGCCTGGGCCCCGTCGCGCCACCGGAGGACCTCATCTCCCGGACGCTAACCGGTGCCGTCCGGGGGATGTGACGCTCCCGGCGACCGGGACGTCCCCAACACTCCTACCGTCCCGTAGCTGTCACACCCCTGTAGCTATCATCGCCGCATAGCGTCAAACACTGTCGGGCAAGCACCCCCGCCACCGCCCGACGATCGGGATGAGGCACTGCACCAAGTCCTCGACGACGGGGTCGTTTGGGGGGACGCGGAACTCTGGCTGGAGCGTCTGCCGGCAGAGTCGGTGGACCTGTTCTTCACCTCGCCCCCCTATGCCGACGCTCGGGCTTACTCGCGGATCCACCCGGACAACTACGTCGAGTGGTTCCTGCCCTTCGCCGCGGCGATGCGCGAGGCAACAGGCCCGACCGGATCGTTCGTGCTCAACATCAAGAACCGGGTGGCGAAATCAGGAGAACTGCAGGGCCAGCGTCACCCGTACGTCTACGAGTTGGTGCTCGCCATGCAAAGGATGGGTTGGCGGTGGGTCGAGACGTACATCTGGGCCAAGCCGAACGCCATCCCCGGCCGGTTCGGGCCGCGGACCAAGGACAGCTTCGAGTACGTGTACCACTTCGCCAAAGGGCCCAAGCCGTTCTTCGACCTCGACGCGGTGCGAGTCCCCTACAAGGCCGATCCGGCAGAGATCGCCAGGCGGCTCGGCGACCCCAACGGCCGCAAGAACACCGACGCCGGGTTCGGTCGGGACAGGACCAAGACCTACGGTTGCGGCGGCGCCGATCCGGGAAACGTCATCGCCGTCAGCCAGAGCTACAACCAGCACCACGGTCCGGCAGGACGCCACACCGCCGTCATGCCCGAGGGCCTCGCGGAGTTCTTCGTGAAGCTGGCCTGCCCACCCGGCGGGGTTGTCGTGGACCCGTTTGCAGGGTCGGGCACCACGATGGTCGCGGCGCGCCGCCACGGACGGCGGGCCGGTGGAATCGAGTTGCTCGACGAATACGTCGCCGTGGCGACCGAACGGCTCGCCGACGACTGCGTCCAGGAGGAGTTGGGGCTACTCCGTGTCGCTATCTGACACCGACCGCGCCGCCCTCTCCGCCGCGGGCACAACTCCCGATCCCGTCTCCCGCCAAGGCGTAACGCATCATCGATCTCGCCCGGCCGGCCGAAGAACGTGTCGCTTCACGCCACCGGGGTCCGCCGACGCTTCAAGCGCACATCCACGTCGTAGCCGAACACGCGCGCCACGGCGTGAAGGGTCTCGAGGCGCGGGCTGTGTCCCGCCGACTCGAGACGGGAGATCGCGCTGCGCGGCACTCCTACGGCTTCGGCGAGTTGCTGCTGCGTCCAGTTCCGTTGCTCGCGCAGGGCGCGCAGCTGGCCGACTATCGCGCGCCTCAGTCGCAGCGTCTCGTACTCCGCCTGGATTTCGGCGTCGTCGGCGACGATCTCTTCAATGTGCGCTCGGGCGTTGCTGGCCATGACGGCTCCTCCAATCCGCAAGCCGCCGCCGGGCGGTGGCGAGTTCTCGTCTATCAAGGGTCTGAGACCGCTTTCGCCACGCGTGGAGGAGGACGTATCTGCCTCCAAGTACGGCGAAAGCGATCCGGTGCGAGCGGGGCCGCAGCTCGAAGATGCGCTCGGCGCGGTCGATGATCCGGGATTCGGGCATACGCAGCGCGCTCCCCCGTTCCTCAAGTTCCACAATCAGGTCGAGGATCGCCGCCACGTCGCGCTTGTCCCCCGAGCGCCCAAGTCATTCCACGTAGTCCGCTACAGGCTCGTCGCCTCTGGCCGTCCCGTAGTAGACGACATCCGGCACACACGAAGTGTAGCATATATGTGACAGACACGGCTGGTCAGAGCGGGCGGTATTCCAGCAGCGACGACTGACCTCTCATCGCCACGAACCTCACGTCACACGCGTTGCCGTGGGCGTCTTGGAGACGAAGGATCTCCTCGCCGACGGCGAAGTGGACCGCGCCGGAGCTGAGGGCGCCGTTGACAGCCACGTTGTCTGTGTACAGACACGTACGCCCGTCCCCGTCGAGTATCGGGTCGAGTCGGCCTTCGATGCCCGGCAGGGACCCGGTCCGGTCTTCGAAGATTGCCGAGCCGCCGCCGACCAGCGGCACCAACTCGACGCTCAAGGCGCCCTCAGCCGGAACCCAACCTGTCGATACGTGGGCGCTCAGATCCGGCCCTGCGACGAACACCGTCATCGGCACGTCCTCGGTGTGGAGGTCGAGGCGGGCCACACCCCTCGCGTCGGTCGTCGCGCCGCGTCTCGTGCCGTTGGGAAACAGCGCCAGGACAGCCGCAGCGTCAACCGGGGCGCCCTCGCTGCCGACGATCACCGCCGTGTGGGTGTCGAATCGGCTCAGTGCCGCAGGGAATCTCCCGAGCGGCACCACGTCGACCTCCGACCGAGACTGCTGATTGTCGCCGCCGAAGACAACGGTCCGGGCCGTAATGCCGGGGACAGTCGCGGCGACACGGTGCAACGGCCCGAACCAGTCGGAGGCCACGGTTGCCCCCGACTTGATCTCGACGGCATGGATGCCGCGCCCAGTCTCCTGGAACAGGTCGCATTCCAGCCCGCCCGATTCCCGGTAGAAGCTGAGCCGGGGATGGCGCCCGCGGTTGAAGCTGTGCTTCATCGCTTCGGCGACCACCATGTTCTCGAACAGTTGGCCGCGCAACGGGTGGGTCGCTACTTGGCTCGGTTCACCGATCCCCAGCAGGTGGCTGGCGAGGCCGACGTCGTAGAAGTAGATCTTCGGCGACTTCACCAGCCGCTTTCGAATGTTGGCGAAATACGGCGGCAACAGGAAGGCGATGTAGCTGCGCTCGAGCACGGCCAGCCAATGCCGGACGGTCGTGTGTGTCACCCCCGCGTCCGCGCCTAGCTGTGCCGAGTTGACGAGTTGCCCGACTCGTCCTGCGCACAGCGCCGAGAACCGTCGGAATGCCGAGAGGTCGCCGACGCCGCCCATCCGGCGGACATCCCTCTCGACGTAAGTGTCGAAGTAGTCGGCCAGCGCCTGTCGCGGCTCGAGTCGCTGGTCGATGATGCGCGGGTAGAAGCCCCTGTACGCGATCTCGGCGAACGCATCTGCCCCGCCCGCCCGGCGACTCTCCTCGAACGAGAACGGAAGCAGGCGCAGCTGCGCTATCCGGCCGGCCAGAGACTCGCCGACCGCCTCGTTCAGCTTGAAGTTCTCGCTGCCGGTGAGCACGTACAAGCCGTTCGCGCCGCGGGCATCGGCCGCTTCCTTCAGATACGAGAAGAGCGACGGCACATGCTGGACTTCGTCGATGACCGCCGGCGTGCCGAGGTCGCGCAGGAATCCCCGCGGATCGCGCTCGGCTCGCTCACGGACATCGAGCGCGTCCAAGCTGGCGTAGCTGACCTCAGCGTCGTCGAAGAGGGACTGGCACAGCGTCGTCTTGCCGGACTGGCGCGGCCCGGTCACCGACACGAACGGGTACTGTCGGAACAGTTTCAGTACAAGATCGGCAATCTCTCGACGAATCACAGAGTCATCATAACAACGGGTACGTGTAATCTGAAAGCTCAAGTTTCAGATTACACGCCCCTTCGGGCGTTAGGGGATAGGCGGCCATTACCGACCGAGAATTCCAATCCGCGAATCCCGTCATTCCGGCGGAGGCCGGAATCCAGGCTCCGGCTGCGCGATTCGCGCCACTGAGGCAGGACAGCAACTCCCCTGTTCAGAGCCTATCCGCGCACCCTCTTTGGCGTGTACGAGAGGCGATCTCTCGCGACTCTGCACGACCTACTCGACCTCCCCGACATCGACGCGCTCTGGGCACAGCGTCCTGACGGGGTGCTGCGAGGGATCGCCGAACGCTAGGTTGAGCGGGCGATGGCTGCTGCCCGCCGTGCGGTCACGGTTCTGCTGGTGCGCCACGGCGCCACCGCCACCACCGGGCAGGTGCTGCCAGGGCGGGCGCCGGGGCTGCACCTCAACGAGACGGGCCGGGCGCAGGCCGAGGCCGCCGCGGCGCGCATCGGCGCCCTGGCGGACGTGCGCGCCGTGTACGCCTCGCCGCTGGAGCGGGCCACCGAGACCGCCGCCCCGATCGCCCGCGCCGCCGGGCGGCGGGTCCGCACCGTCGACGGGCTGAACGAATGCGACTTCGGCGACTGGACAGGACGTGAGCTGGCCGACCTGCGGCGCCTCGCCGCCTGGCGGCAGGTTCAGCACACCCCCAGCGGTTTCCGCTTCCCCGGCGGGGAGTCGTTCGCCGAGATGCAGACCCGCGTCTGCGGCACCCTCGCCGACCTCACCGCCCGCCACCGGGGCGGTGCCATCGTGGCGGTCTCCCACGCCGACTGCATCAAGGCGGCGGTCGCCCAGGCGGTCGGCACGCCGCTGGACCTTTTCCAGCGCATCGTCGTCTCGCCCTGCTCAGTCACCGTCATCGCCTACGGCGGCGACGGCCCTCTCGTGCTGACCGTAAACTCCACCGGCGACGACCTGCGCACGTTGCGCCCCGGCTGACCGTCGCACCCCCACCGATCATGCCCTCCTCCTACGAATTCTCAGACGTGGACGGCTTCGCCTGCGGAACCGTCGGGCCCACAGGCCGGCGCGTCTTCTTCCTGCAGGTCCGCGAGGGCGACATCGAGGCGTCGCTGAAGATGGAGAAGCAGCAGGTGGCCGCCCTGGCGAGGTTCCTGAGTGAGATGCTCGGCGACATCGAGCGCAAGGGCAGCGCCGACGCGCCGCCGGACCCGCGGGACGCCGACGCCGGGGAGGCCGACTTCCGCGAGCCCGAGGGCCCCGACTGGATCGTCGGCACCATCGGCGCGGCCTACGAGGAGACGAACCGCCGCATCATCCTGTGGATCGAGGAACTCACCGAGGACGACGAGGACGAGGCCGCCTCGGCGCGCATCGCGCTCCGTCCCGGGCAGGTTGCCGGCTTCGTCCAGCAGGCGAACGCCCTGGTGGCCGCCGGCCGGCCGCCGTGCCCGTACTGCGGGGCGCCCCTCAATCACGACGACGGCTTCTGTCCCTGCTGGAACTGACCCCGCTGCGCCGTGGGCGAATCCCCGATCCGCGCCAGAGGGCCCGTCGCGGACGCCGACGCCGTCGAGCTGCTAGCGACCGGCGAGGTGCGGGTGCTGGGGCGCCTGCCGTGGAGTTCCAACGCCACGTTCCTCGTGGACGTGAGCCCGGGTGAGGACCCCGGCGCCGAGCCGGCGCTGCAAGCCGTCTACAAGCCCGCCCGCGGCGAGCGGCCGTTGCACGACTTCCCTCCGGGGCTGCACAGGCGGGAGGCGGCGGCCTACGAGCTGTCGGCCGCGCTGGGCTGGGACCTGGTGCCGCCCACCGTGGTGCGCGACGGCCCCCTGGGCGCCGGGTCGCTGCAGCTGTTCGTGCTCGCCGACTTCGAGCAGCACTACTTCACGCTGCGGGAACGGCCAGAACTGCACCCCGCCCTGCGCCGGCTCTGCGCCTTCGACATCGTCGCCAACGCCACCGACCGCAAGGGCGGCCACGTGCTGCTGGAAGGCGGCGACCACGTCTGGGCCATCGACAACGGCCTCTGCTTCCACGCCGTCTTCAAGCTGCGCACCGTGCTGTGGGACTTCGCCGGGGACCCGCTGCCCGGCGACGTGCGCGACGGCTTGGGGGTGCTGTGCGAGGACGGGCCGCCGGAGGCGCTGGCCGAACTGCTGGACCCGGCGGAGTGCGCCGCCGTGGCGGTGCGATCGGAGACGCTGCTGAGCGACGGCCGCTTCCCCACCGACCCCTCCGGCAGGCGCTGGCCCTGGCCCGTGGTGTAGTCCAAGGGACCGAAAGGGAACCGAACCGCCGGACAGTCCGCCGGTCCTTGCCGGCCCCGGAAGAAAACGACCCCGCCCCTCGCCGGGGAGTAGCGTCGCCGCCGGAGGCGCGCCGCCATGCGGAACCTGACGGACAAACTCCGCTACAGCAGGGACGACCTCCGCAGCGACGTCCTCGGCGGGATCACCGCCGGCGTGGTGGGGCTGCCGCTGGCGCTGGCATTCGGCGGGGGGTCGGGGCTGGGGGCGGTGGCCGGCCTGTACGCGGCGGTGTCCATGGGGCTGTTCGCGGCGCTCTTCGGCGGCACGCAGACCCTGGTGTCGGGCCCCACGGCGCCCATGACCGTGGCGGTGTCGGTGATCGTGGCCACGCAGGTGGAGAGCATCACCGAGGTGTTCGCCATCGCCATCATGGCCGGCGTGCTGCAGGTGCTGCTCGGCGCGCTGCGGCTCGGGCGGTTCATCGCCTACACGCCGTACTCGGTGATCTCGGGGTTCATGTCGGGCGTCGGCATCATCATCATCCTGAGCCAGACCCTGCCCTTCGGGGGCAGCGCCGTCGTCGAGGGCGGGTCGCTGGGGGCGATCCGCGCCTGGCCCGACCTGCTCGACGGCCTCAACCTCCAGGCCGTCGTCATCGGCGCCGTGACCCTGGCCGTCAGCATCATCTGGCCGACCCGCCTGCGGCGCTGGCTTCCGGCGACCCTCGCGGCGCTCATCGCCGGCACGCTGCTGAGCGTCGCCTGGGGAGGCGACACGCCGATCATCGGCGACGTGCCCCAGGGCTTCCCCACCATCGCCCTGCCGGCGTTCTCGGTGGACCTGCTGGGGCGGGCGGTGCAGCCGGCGATCACCCTGGCGCTGCTGGGCTCCATCAACACGCTGCTCACCTCGCTGATGGCCGACTCGATGACCCGCACCCAGCACGACTCGGACCGCGAGCTCATCGGCCAGGGCATCGGCAATGTGGTCACCGGCTTCATCGCCGGCATGCCGAGCGCGGGGATCACCGTGCTGACCGGGGCGAACATCCGGGCCGGCGCCCGGACCCGGGTCTCGGCGGTGCTGTGCGCGGGGATCCTGCTGGCCATCCTGCTGGGGCTCGGGCGGTTCCTGGAGGTGATCCCCCACGCCGCCCTCGCCGCCATCCTGATGCGGATCAGCTGGGACATCATCGACTGGCGCTTCCTGACCCGCATCCGCCAGATCCAGCGCGAGCACCTCGCCGTCATGGTTGCGACGCTGGCGCTGACGGTGTTCGTGGATCTGCTGACCGCCGTGGCGGTGGGCCTGGTCGTGGCCGGGATGGTGGGGGCGCGCCGCTTCGAGCTGTTCCAGATGGACCGGGTTGTCTCGGTGCCGCTGCTGGACCAGACCTTCCTCTATGCCGACGTGGACATCTTCGACCTCGACGACGACGTGGACATGTTCGCGGCACGCACCGGCATGGTGGGGCTGAAGGGCAACTTCACCGTGGCCTCCTCCCGGAGGCTGATCAAGGCCCTCAGCCAGGACATCGGCGAGCACGAGGTCGTGATCCTGGACTTCTCCGAGACCCAGTACATCGATGACAGCGCCGCGCTGGTCGTGGAGCAGATGATCGACGTGGCCCGCGCCACCGACACCGAGTGCATCGTGATGGGCCTGCACGGCCCGCCGGCGGAGACCCTCCGGTCGCTCAACGTGCTGCGGCACATCCCCGCCGGCCACATCGTGGAGGACCTCGACGGCGCCCGCGAGGTCGCCAAGCGCCTGCTGGACGCCTAACAGGTCACCGACGGCAAATTAGGCTCAGCTCGCTCGCAGAGCGGAGCAGGCGGGTGCCGATGAGGGGGAACTACAACGTCGAAGCCCTTCGGGGCGACGTCTTCGGCGGCCTCATCTCCGCCGTCGTCGGGCTTCCCCTGGCACTGGCGTTCGGGGTTGCGTCGGGTCTCGGGGCGATCGCCGGGTTGTACGGGGCGGTGGCACTGGGATTCTTCGCCGCCGTCTTCGGAGGGACCCGAACCCTCATAGCCGGCCCCACCGGCCCGATGGCCGTGGCGTTCGTGGCGATCGTCACCCACCACGCCGACAACCTCTCCGAAGTGTTCACCGTCGTCGTCATGGCGGGGCTCATCCAGATCCTGCTCGGCGTGCTACGGATCGGCCGGTTCGTCTCCTACACGCCGCACTCGGTGATCTCGGGATTCATGTCCGGGATCGGGCTGATCCTCATCCTCATGCAGACCCTGCCGATGTTGGGGGCGCCCGTCGCCTCCGGCGGTGCGCCGGGGGCCGTCCGTGCGTGGCGCGGAGCGATCGGCGACTTCAACGCCGGCGCATTGGCGGTTGGCGCCATCACCCTGGTGGTCGGCGCGGCCTGGCCCGCCCGGCTGCGTGCCTTCCTGCCGCCCGCGGTGGCGGCGCTGGTCGCCGGGACACTCGCCAGCGTGCTGTGGCCGACCGACATGCCGGTCATCGGCGACGTGCCGGGCGGCGTGCCGGAACTGGCCCTGCCGGCCCTGTCGGCGGATCTCGTGGCACGTTCGGTGGCGCCCGCCCTCACCCTGGCGCTGCTCAGTTCGATCGACAGCCTGCTCACGTCGCTCATCGCCGACGCCATGACGCGCACCCGCCACAAGCCCAACCGGGAGCTGATCGGTCAGGGCATCGGCAACACCGTCTGCGGGTTCATCGGCGGGCTGCCCGGGGCAGGAGCCACGCCCAACACCGTGGTGAACATCCGGGCCGGCGCGCGGTCCCCGGTCGCGGGCGCGCTGTGCGCGGCGATCCTGTTCGGGGTCGTCCTCGGGCTCGGGCGCTACGCGGCAGTGATCCCGCACGCCGTCCTGGCCGGGATCCTGATGAAGGTCGGCTGGGACATCATCGACTGGCGCTTCATCCGGCGCCTTACCCACGTCCAGAGGGAACACCTGCTGGTGATGCTGCTGACCCTCGGCCTGACCGTCTTCCTGGATGTGGTCACCGCCGTGGCAATCGGCCTGATCGCGGCGGGAATGGCAGGCGCCCGGCAGTTCGAGCGCCTGCAACTGGACAGCGTTGTCTCGGTGCCGCTGCTGGACCGGACCTTCCTCGGCGACACCGGCGAGGAGGACCCGTTCGCGGCTCGCGTCGGCCTGGTGGCCCTCAAGGGAAGCTTCACCGTCGCCTCCTCCAACATGATCATCGACAGGATCGGCGCGGAGATCGGCGACCACGAGGTCGTCATCCTGGACTTCTCCGAGACGGTCCACATGGACGACAGCGCCGCCCACATGGTCGGGCAGATGGTCGACATCGCCCGCGACGAGGAGACCGCCTGCATCGTCATGGGCCTCGCCGGGGCGCCCGCCACGACGATGGAGGGGCTCGACGTGCTGGCGCACATCCCGGCCGACCAGATCGTCGAGGACCTCGACGAGGCCCGAGAAGCGGCACGACGGCTGATCGGCGCCTGACGCCTCACACTTGTCGAGCGGCATCCCGGCGGGCGCCGGCCCCCTACTCGTCGTCGTTGAAGATCTCCTCGGGGACGACCACGAACTCGGGGTAGGCCTCGATGCCGAGCTCGCCGACGTCCTGGCCGAGCTGCTCCACCTTCCTGGAGACCCGCAGGCCGATCGTCATGTCGATCAGCTTCCACACGACGAAGGAGGCGGTGAACGAGAAGGCGCCGATGGTCACGACGCCCAGAAGCTGCGTGCCGAAGCTTGCGCCGCCGGCGATGCAGGCGGCGATGGTTCCCCAGATGCCGCAGATCAGGTGGGCGGGGATGGCCCCGACCACGTCGTCCAGCCTCATCATCTCGAGCGCCTTGATGCCGGCCGTGCAGAGGATGCCGCCGATTGCGCCGATGACGATCGCCCACCAGTGCTCGGTGATGTAGGGCGCGGCGGTGATGGACACCAGGCCGGCGATGGCGCCGTTGAGGCCGGCGATGAGGTCCATGCGTCCCAGCAGCCTCTTGGAGACGGCGAGCGCCGACACGACGCCGGCGGCAGCCGCCAGGTTGGTGTTGACCAGCACGACGCTCATGCTCACGGCGTCGGCCGCGCTGCCCAGAGCCAGCACGGACCCGCCGTTGAAGGCGAACCAGCCCATCCAGAGGATGAACACGCCGAGAGTGACGATCAGCACGTTGGAGGGTGGCGTGGGCCGGGCCGTGCCGTCGGGGCGGAACTTGCCGAGCCTCGGGCCGATGATCATGACGCCCGCCAGCGCCGCCCAGCCGCCGGTGCTGTGGACGATGGTGGAGCCGGCGAAGTCCACGAACCCCCGCTCGGCCAGCCAGCCGCCGCCCCAGGTCCAGGAGCCGACGATCGGGTAGATGAAGGCGGTGAGGATCAGCGTGAACGCGAAGAAGGACCACATCTTGATGCGCTCGGCGATGGCCCCGGACACGATCGAGGCCGCCGCCGCCACGAAGACCATCTGGAAGTACCAGTCCGACATGACCGAGTAGCCGTTGTCGACCACCGACCCGACGGCGCCCTCGTCACCGCCGAGCAGCGCAACCTCGCTAGCCGACGACTCGTACAGGAACCGGAAGGAGCCGACGGCGTCGCCCACGTCGACGTACATGATGTTGTAGCCGATGAGGTAGTAGGCGATGCCGGCGATGGAGAAGATCCCGATGTTCTTCAGGCAGATCATCGATGCGTTCTTGGTGCGCACCGAGCCCGCCTCGAGCATGGCGAACCCCGCCGCCATCCACATCACCAGCACCCCCCAGATGAGGAATGCGAAGGAGTTGAGGATGAACTGGGCTGAGACGTCGATCACAGCGCTCCCTCCCTGCTGCCAGACGATCGGGTCGATCTCGCGCCGGCCGCGGCCGCGGATCCCGGCGGGGACGTTAGCAGTCGTCTCCTCGCCTCTGCTTGCCCCTCAAGCGCCGCCCACAGGCCCCTCTTGGGCCTGCGACAACCGGGGAGGGTGGGGGACGCCGGAGTCGAAGTCCGGATCGATTACGAGGCGGGAGCCGGACTCGGCACCGGCGGCGCCTGCCCGGTCAGCCGCGGGCCTGCAGGGCTTCGATGAGGCGGGGCAGCACCTGGTGGACGTCGCCGACGATGCCGAGGTCGGCCACCCCGAAGATGGGGGCCTCGGCGTCCTTGTTGACGGCGACGATGTTGCGGGAGTTCTTCATCCCCACGAGGTGCTGGGTGGCGCCGGAGATGCCGCAGGCGATGTAGACGTCGGGCTTGACCACCTTGCCGGTCTGGCCCACCTGCTGGGAGTAGGGAACCCAGCCGGCGTCGACGATGGCGCGGGAGGCCCCCGCGGCGCCGCCCAGCAGGCCGGCGAGCTGCTCGATCATCTCGTACTTGCCGGCCTCGCCGAGGCCACGGCCGCCCGAGACCACCACGGCCGCCTCGTCCAGCTTGGGTCCCGTGGACTGCTCGGCCTGGCTGCCGATGACGACTGCGGCGCCGGCGGCGCCGCAGTCGGCGGCCGGCAGGTCCACCAGCTGCGCCGGCGGCCCGCCGGTCGGCTCGGCCTGGAACGACTTGGGGCGGATGAGGAAGATCTGCGGGCCGCCGGCGCCGGCGAAGCGGGTGTGCACGTTGGTGGTGCCACCGAAGACGGGCTCGATGCCGATCAGGGCGCCGTCGCTGACCGCCAGTTCGGTGACGTTGGTGACCACCGGGGTGTCCAGGCGGGCCGAGAGACGGCCGGCCACGTCGCGCCCGTCGTAGGTGGTGGCCGCCAGGATCACCGCCGGCGGGTCCTCGGCTGCGGCCACAGCCTCCGCCAGCGAGGTCGCCAGCAGCGGGCCGACCAGGGCCTCGTCGGGACGCTCGAGATAGCGCAGGGCGGAGGCGCCGTGCTCGCCCGCCGCGGCGCTCACCGCGTCGGGGTCGCCGCCGGCGCAGACCGCCTCGACGCGCTCACCGAAGCGGCGCGCCGCCGCCAGCAGCTCCTGGGAGATCGACGCCACGCCACCGGGGGCGGGCTCGACGTGCACCCAGACGGTTCCGACACCCATGGCGACCTCCCTAGAGGACCTTGAGTTCTTCCAGGAACGCCACGATGCGCTCGTGGCCGTCGCCCTCGTCGTCGACGATCTCGCCGGCCTCGCGGGCGGGCACGGGCGCCACCTCGACGATCTCCTGGCGGGCGCCGGCCCAGCCGACCTGGCCGGCCTCGATTCCCAGGTCGGCGATCCCGAGCCGGTCGGCGGGCTTGTTCTTGGCCGCCATGATGCCCTTGAAGGAGGGGTAGCGGGGCTCGACCACACCGGCGGTCACCGACAGCACCGCCGGCAGCGGGCAGACGACCTCGTCGTAGCCTTCCTCGGTCTGGCGCTGGACGGTCACCTCGCCGTCGCCGAGGTTGACCGACTTGGCGAAGGTGACCGACGGCAGGCCCAGCAGTTCGGCGATCTGAGCGGGCACGGTGCCGGTGTAGCCGTCTGTGGACTCCGTGGCCGTCAGGATCAAGTCGGGCTCGGCTCGGCGCATCGCCGCCGCCAGAACCTTGGCGGTGCCGAGGGCGTCGCTGCCGGCCAGAGCCTCGTCGCTGACGAGGATGGCCCGGTCGGCCCCCATGGCCAGGGCGGTGCGCAGCCCGCCGAACTCCTCGTTGGGCGCCATCGAGACCACGATCACCTCGCCCTCGGTGGCCTCGGCCATCTGCAGCGCCATCTCGACGCCGTAGGAGTCGGACTCGTCGAGGATGAGCTTCTCGTCGCGGACCAGGGTGTTCGTATCCGGATCGAGCTTGCCGGGGTTCGCCGGGTCGGGGATCTGCTTCACACAGACTGCGATTCGCACCGTCAGAGTCTGCTGCTCGGCCAACCCGATTACAACGCGCCTCGGTGGCCGCCCGGGTGGACGCCGCCGGTGCCGTGATTGTGGTCGGCGAGGACCGCAGCGCTAGCGTCGCGGGACGGGCCGGGCTCTGGAGAGGAGCCGAACCTGAAGCTGCTTCTGATCGTCAACCCCTCCGCGTCCTCGGTGTCGCCCCGGACCCGGGTGGTGGTGAACCGGATCCTGTCGCGGAGCCACGACGTGTCGGTGGCGATCACGACGAGGCGCGACCACGCCACCGCCCTGGCCCGCCGGGGTGTGGAGCGGGGCGCCGAGGCGGTGGTGGTGCTCGGGGGGGACGGCACCCTGAACGAGGCCGCCAACGGTCTCGTCGGCTCCGAGGCGGCGCTGGGGGTGCTGCCGGGCGGCTCCACCAACGTCTTCGCCCGCACGCTGGGGCTCCCCGACGAGCCGATCGACGCAGCCGAAGCGCTCCTGGGCGCCCTGGACAGCGGGGCGATCGAGCGCGTCGGCCTGGGGGCGGTCAACAACCGCCACTTCCTGTTCCACGTGGGCCTCGGCTTCGATGCCGCCGTGGTGGAGCGCGTCGAGCGGCGCAGCGACCTGAAGCGCACCCTGAACCACGCCCTGTTCGTGTACGCCACCGCGGTCACCTGGCTGCGGCACATCGACCGGGACGAGCCGTACTTCGCCCTGGAACTCCCCGACGGCCGCCGCATCGAGGACGGCTGCTTCGCGGTGTGCCTGAACACCAACCCGTACACGTACCTGGGCACGCGGCCCCTGAATCTGGCGCCGCGCGCCTCGCTGGGCGAGCCGCTGGTGCTGCTCTCGGTGCGCGACTTCACCGGGCCCGGGCTCGGCCGGCTGGTGATGCAGGCGCTGCGCAGCGAGGGCGGCGTGGCGGCGGGCGGCGAGGTGGACTACGCCGAAGGGGTCACCGATCTGCGGGTCGTCGGGCACCGCCCGGTGCCGGTACAGGTGGACGGGGACTTCGCCGGGCGGCTCATGCAGTTGCGCCTGACCTGGCGACCCGAGGCGCTGCGGCTGGTGCTGCCCTTCGGCTACTGAGACCCGCCCTCGGCGGTGACCTGCTCCAGGATCGCCCGCACCTTCGGGCAGTCGTCGGTGATGATGGCGTCCACGCCGAGGCGCACGAACTCCTCGACGGCGGCGGCCTCGTTGACCGTCCAGACCCACACCGCCACCGACGCCCGGCGCGCCCGGCGCAGCAGCGCCGCGTCCACGGTGGCGTAGTAAGGATGGATCGCCACGTGCCCGGAGGCGGCGGCGCGGTCGGGGCCCTGCAGCACCCGCACGGGGTCGAACATCAGCAGACCCGTGGCCAGCCGGTCGTCGACCTCCCGGATGCGTTCGATTGTGGTGGTGTTGAAGGACGAGATCATGACCTCGTCGTAGGGGCGGTAGGCCGAGACGAGGCCGGCGACGGCGGTGGCGATGGTGTTGTCGCCGTCGTAGCCGGGCTCGTCGGGATCGTTCTTGATCTCCACCAGCACGCCCATGCCCTCGCAGGCCTCGAAGGCCTCGGCGAGGGAGGGAACCCAGTCGGGCAACTCGTCGAGGGGGGTGTCGGCGACGAGCCTGCCGTCGGGCAGGTGGGCATCGTGGTGGGCGACCAGCACGTGGTCAACCGTGCGCCGCACGTCGAGTTCGACCCAGTCGGCGCCGAGCCGGCGCGCCAGCCGGAACGCCTCGGCGGTGTTCTGGCGGACACCGGTCGAAGCGCCGCGGTGCGCCACCACCAGCGTCATCGGCCCGCCCCGGCGACGGCGCGGCGCGGCCGCTCGTCGTTTCCACATGTGTGCGCCACAGCCCTCCCTCCGGCCGGTCCCGCCAAGTCACTGACAGGTTGTGCCCAAGCTTCCCACAGTCGATCTTGAACTTTCCACAGGCGATCGTTATCGTTACGGCCTACCCGCCGGCGCGACCGACGACGTTCGCGCCAACCGTATCCACCAGCCTGCAACCGGGAGAGCGAGTTGGCACTCACCTTGCCTGCGGCGTCGCCGGGCGAAACCGACTGGCGAACGCTGGCCGCCTGCCGGAACACAGACCCTGCTCTGTTCTTCCCCATCGGGACCACCGGTCCGGCCGTCGAGCAGATCCAGAGCGCCAAGGCCGTCTGCGGCCAGTGCCCGGCCCGCGAGCCGTGCCTGGACTTCGCCATGAGCACCCGCCAGGACTCCGGCGTGTGGGGCGGCATGACCGAGGACGAGCGCCACCGGCTGCGACGCCTCAGCCGGGCCTGAGCGCCCCGGGGCCCGGCCCCGGCGAATCAGCGCCGGTCGATCAGCTCGGTCGACCAGCTCAGTCGATCAGCTTCAGGCCCGGGTTGTAGCGCCGCGTCGGCGCCAGCTCCACGTCGACCGCCTCGGCGATGGCGGCGAAGGCCCGGCCCGCCTCGCCGTCGGGGTCGAGCGCGGCGACCGGCCGGCCCGAGTCGCCACCGGCCCGCAACTCGGTCACCAGCGGCACCTGACCCAGCAACGGCACCTCCAGGCGGCGGGCCAACTCCGCGCCACCGCCGGACCCGAACAACTCGTAGCGCTTGCCGTCGTCGCCGGTGAACCAGGACATGTTCTCGATGACGCCCTTGGTGGTGAGCTGCACCCGCTTGGCCATGAAGCCGGCCCGTTGCGCCACGCTGAGCGCGGCCGGCTGGGGCGTCGTCACGATGTACACCTCGCTGCGGGGCAGGTACTGCGACAGCGAGATGGAGATGTCGCCTGTGCCCGGCGGGAGGTCCACGAGCAGGTAGTCGGGGTCGTCCCACCACACGTCGGTGAGAAACTGCTCCAGCGCCTTGTGCAGCATGGGCCCGCGCCAGATGACCGGCTGATCCTCGGCGGCGAAGAACCCCATGGAGATGCAACGCACCCCGTGGGCCTCGGGCGGGACGAGCATCTCGTCGATGACCACCGGGCGGCGGTCGATGCCCAGCATCCGGGGGATCGAGAACCCCCACACGTCGGCGTCCACCACCGCCACGCTGCGACCGCGCGCCGCCAGGGCGACCGCCAGGTTGGTGGTTACCGAGGACTTGCCGACGCCGCCCTTGCCCGAGGCCACCAGCAGGGAGCGCGTGCGGCAGGCCGGATCGGCGAAGGGGATGGCGCGGCCCTCGGCGTGACCGTGGGCGGGGCCCGAGCCGGCCGTGGCCGCAGGGTCGCCGATGAGGCGCTCCCGCAGGGCGGCGCGCTGGGCGTCGGTCATCACGCCCAACTCCACCCGGACGTCGCGGACGCCCGGCAGGGCACTCACCGCGGTCGAGACCCGGTTCGTGATCTCCGAGCGCATCGGGCAGCCCTCGATGGTGAGAGCGACCTCCACCTCCACGACGCCCCGCGGCGAGATGCGCACGTCACCGACCATGTCCAGCTCGACGATGCTGCGGTGCAGTTCGGGATCGTCGACCCCGTCGAGGGCCTCGAGGACCTGCTCGTTCGTGGGCACCTTCGTGGCGGGCACGGGGACCTCCAGCGTCGCCGCCGGCGCCATCGACACCGGTGACCGCAGGCTAGCGGCGCGCCCCGCCATTCCCGGCCGGAGGCTGCCGGCGGTGGGTGCCCCACCTCGAGATCTGCCGTCCGGGCGGGGCGGAATAGGTGGAGAAGTGCTTTCAGTTGGGCGGGTGGGGGTCGTAGAATCCCGCATCGCTGTGTGCGCCTCTGGGAGACCCGCGGAGTGACCCTCTACCTCATCCGTCACGCCGATGCCGGCAAGCGCGATCCGTACTCACACGATGATCATCTGCGCGGGCTCAGCGAGGACGGCATGCGGCAGGCCGTCCGCATCGCCGACCGCCTCGGCGACGCCGGTGTGACCCGGGTGCTCTCGAGCCCCTTCCCGCGCTGCGTCCAGACCGTGGAGCCGCTGGCTCGCCGCCTGGGGGTGGAAGTGGAATCACAGCCCGTCCTGGCCGAGGGTGCCGACGGGCGCCGCACGTTCGCCCTCATGGCGGCGTTGGCCAGCACCGACGCGGTGCTCTGCAGCCACGGCGACGTGATCCCCGAGGTGATCCGGCTGCTGCGGATCACGGGCACGGTCATCAACGGCGAGCGCGGCAACGCCAAGGGCTCGATCTGGACGATCATCAGCGACGGCGAGTCCCTGCTGACCGCCGAGTACGCCAAGACGCCCCGCAAACCCGACGCCGTCCTGCACTAGTCGTCGTTGATGATGGTGCCGGTGGCGGTGCCTCGGGCGATGGTGGCGCCGGCAGGGTTGGACAGAACGACCTGGAAGGTCTCGTCCCGTTCGCGCCTGGTGTCGTCGCGGACGGCGATGTGGATGGTGGCGCGGGTGGTTCCGGGCGGCAAGACGAGCGTCCTGGCCCGGACGTCGCCGAAGTCGACCGACCCGTAAGCGGTCCCTTCGACGGTGGCGTAGTCGACGGTCACCCTCTCGGTGGACGCTTCGCTGAGCGTCACCCGGAAGGACAGCACCCAGCTCTCCTCGACGTCGCGGACGTCGTCGATGGCAATGGTGGGCAGGTTCCGGGGCGGCGGGGCGTCGTCGTTGGCAATGGCGACCTCGACGGGGCCGCCGGAGGCGCTGATGCCGCCGGAGAGGCCGGCTCCGGTCGGGGCGCGCCGCCCGGCGCCGAAGGCGACGCGCACGGTGCGCTCGTCGGTGTCGTCGTTGGGCAGCGCCGTCAGCAGCAGCGTCGCCACCCGCGCGCCCGCCGCGAGGGCCACCGCCGGGTCCTGGGCGCTGTGGGGCGCCCCGGTCAGCAGCGTCACGTGCTCGTTGACGCCCTGGCCCTGCTTGAGGGCGAGCGTGTAGTGGCTGCCCGCGGCGGCGCCGGTCACCGACAGCGGCGCCGTGAGGGACTCGCCGGCGGCCAAGGCGCGGCCGGCGGTCACGGTGACCTCGCGGGCGCCGCCGTCCTCGGCTATGGCGCCGCCGGCAGGAGCGGCGAGGGTGACCGCGGTGGCGTCGTCGTCGGCGACGTCGACCGTGGCGGCGCCGTGGGACGAGGACACGGTGTAGCCGCTGCCCGCGTTGACGGTGACCGTCACCGAGCCGTCGGCCTCGTCGGCGCTGTCACCGGCGGTGGCGACGCTGAAGCTCTTGGCGCCGCCGGTGGGGACCGTGACGGTCCTGGTCCCGGTCGAGGCGCCGAAGTCGCCGCTCTGGGTGACGGTCACGCTCACGGTCAGCGGGGCCGACGGCGCCGGGGCGGCGGTGACGGTGAAGGACGCGTTCTGGCCTTCGGTGACGCCCGCGCCGGCGGTGACGCTGACCTCCGGCACCGCGGGAGGCGGCGGCGGGTCGTCGTCGTCGGCGACGGTCACGGTCGCGGCGCCCCGGGCAGCCGAGACGGTGTAGCCCTGGCCGGCGTTCACCGTCAAGGTGACCGAGCCGTCGGCCTCGTCGGTGCTGTCGCCGGCGGTGGCGACGGTGAAGCTCTTGGCGCCGCTGGCGGGGACCGTGACGGTCTTGGTGCCCGTCGGGGCGCCGTAGTCGCCGCTCTGGGTGACGGTCACGCTCACGGTCAGCGGCGACGAAGGCGCCGGGGCGGCGGTGACGGTGAAGGACGCGTTCTGGCCTTCGGTGACGCCCGCGCCGGCGGTGACGCTGACCTCCGGCACCGCGGGAGGAGGCGGGGGAGGAGGCGGCGGCGGGGGCGGGGGCGGCGCGGCGCGGCAGGCTTCGAGGCGGTCCAGCTCGGCGTAGATCTTCTGCCAGAGCGCGTTGGGGCCGTCGCCCTGCCAGTTGGGCGTCCGGCGGTCCGCTCGGGCCTTGAGCGCCGCGACCGTGTAGGTGTCGGCGCCCAGCATGGTGTTGTGGGCGCGGGTGAACGTGTCCACCAGGTCGGGCCGCGTCCCGTTCCACGGGTCGGCGGTCTTGGCTGCGACCTCGGCGAGCAGCGCCGCGTCGGCGGTGGTGCAGGTCGGCGGCGGCGGGGCGTCGTCGTCGGCGACCGCGACGGCGGCGGCGCCCCGGGAGGGGGACACGGTGTAGCCGGTGCCCGCGTTCACTGTCACGCTCACCGAGCCGTCGGCCTCGTCGGCGCTGTCGTCGGCGGTGGCGACGCTGTACTGCGCCGAGCCGCCCGTGGGCACCATCACAGTCTTGGAACCCGTTGACACTCCGTAGTCGCCGCGCTGGGTGACGGTCACCGAGACCGCCAGCGGGGCCGACGGCGCCGGTGCAGCGGTGACGGTGAAGACAGCAGCGGCGCCTTCGGTGACGCCCGCCCCGGCGGTGACGCTGACCTCCGGGGTGCCCGGCGGCGGCGGGTCGGCGGTGGTGACGGTGACGGTCTGGCTGGACTTGGCCGCCACGGCGCTGCCCCGCTTCACCACCATGACCCGCACCTGGTGGTCGGTGGCGGCGGTGAGGCCGCTGACGGTGTGGGACGTGCCGGCCACGCGGGCCGTCTGCGGCTGGGTCTGGCCGGCGGCCTGCCAGCGCACCTCGTAGCCGTCGGCGCCCTCCGCGGCGTTCCAGGCGACGGTGAAGCCGGTGGCGGTGATGTCGTAGACGGTCAGCATGTTGATGCGGTCGGCGGCGGGCGCGCCGGGGTTGAGGTGCAGGATGTCGGCCGGCACCTCCTCGACGGGGCTGTAGGCCACCAGCGGCTTCGCGGTGGCGGCCGGCACCTCGGCGCGGAGGTCGACGGCCTCGACGCCGTCGCCGAGGGTGATCCGGTCCCCGGTGAGGGGGAAGCCCTCGGGCAGTTCCAGCACGATGCCCCTGTAGAGGTTCAGCGCGGCCCGCAGCGGGATGAGGGTGCCTCGCACCGCTCCGTCCGCGGTCCGCTCCGCCGGCGGATAGTCCTCGCGCACGGTCTGGGCCGGGTCGGTCCGCAGGTGGTGTACCGAGATGGGGAACTCGGTCTTGCGGTTCAGGAAGAGGTGGTCGCCGCTGTCGTACCGGTGTACCCGGGCGGTCAGCGGGTCGTCGTCGGTGTGGGTCAGCGCGACGGCGTGGTTGGCGGTGTCGATGGTGACGATCGGCGGCGGGACGAGGGGGCTGCCGCCGGGCGCGTCGAGCAGCTCGAGGCGGCCGCGCACCAGCACGTCGCGCTCGACGACGTTGTCGTCCTTGGAGTGCAGGACGACTTGGCTCACCGTGGCGCCGGTGCGCATGGTGGGGAAGGTGATCTTGGTGCCGTCGGCGCTGAGGCACCCCGCGCAGTCGGCGTCCGCCCCGGAGAAGTCGCCGCCGACGGTGGCGGCGCGCAGCGAGAGGACCGGGGTCACGTCCACCGGCACGGGCCGGTCGGCGGTCACCGTGAGGCGCACCGTGCCGCTGTCGGCCTCGGTGAGGGTCGCCGCGCCCGGCGCGAGGCTGAGCTTGGTGCGCCCGTCGTTGTCCACGACCTGGAAGCGCAGCGTCGTCTCCTTGCCGTTGAAGAACGGGTCCCGCGACTCGAACCGGATCGTGACCTCGACGGGGTCCAGCGCCCGGGTGGCGACGTCCTCGAGGCCGTGCACGGCCCAATTCCTGTCCTGGTAGAAGTTCGGTCCGAAGGTGACGACACTGGACGCCGAGATGTCGGCGGCGCCCCTCGTGACGCTTATATGCCCCGTCACGAAGTGCGCCGGCCGCCGCGTCAGCGTGGTGTAGAGCTGCCGCCACTTCCCCTCGCCGACCGACAGGGGGCCCGCCTCGCAGTAGCCGTCGGCGGTGTCGCAGTTGAGGGTGGCCGGCGGCGGGACGTACTCGTCGTCGATGATGCGCATGGAGACGAAGGAGGGCTGGGCTGTGCCGACGCCTGCGGGCAGGCGGTCGTCGTCGATGTCCACGTCGAAGCTCTCGTGGTCGCTGTCGCTGTCGTGGCGGGTCCGCAGCGTGACCGAGCCCTCCAGGGTGCGGGCGCCGATGCGGACGCTGGAGGGGACGCTGAAGTCGCCCGCCTCCGCCGAGTACCGGGTGATGTCGAGGGGGACGCTGACGGTCCCCCGCAGCGCCGAGGCCAGCCTGGCCGTCAGGGTGGCGGTCTCCCCTTCGCCCACCCGGACCGTCGACGCGTGCAGGGTGAGCACCGGGTCCGGCTCGTCGTCGGTCACGTACGCCGTGACCGCGTCGGCAGTGAGGCCCCGGAACTCGGCGTCGAGCGTCCTGACGCGGTGGGTGATCTCCGCGGCGCGGCGGTCGTCGGGGTTGGCGAAGATGTCGTCGACCGCCCGCACCGTGATGGTCTGGGGCCGGTTCCATGTAGAGGGGCCGAACGTGACGGTCAACAGCGACGAGAAGTGGCTGCCGTCCGTGCTCACCTCCGCTGCTCCCGGCGCGGTCGACCTGACGGTGATCATCACCGCCCGCGCGGGCTGCTTGCCCAGCGCGAGCGTGTAGGTGTCGGTGCCGCTGGGCTCGGCGGCCCGCGTCGCGCCGCCGGACTCGACGACCCTCACCGCCAGTTCGTCGTTGTCGGCCACCGCCACCCGGAGGTCGCCGCTGTCGGCCGCGCTGTAGCCGCCGCCGGAGGGGGTGTGGGTGAGCGCCAGCACGTCGTCGGCGGTGTCGGTGTCGTCCTCGGCGGCTGTCACCGTGACGGTCTGCGGCGTGTCCCAGGTGCCGTTCGTGCCGCCGGTGAAGGTGAGGCTCGCGGGCGCAGCCGTCAGGCCCGCCCCGCTGATCGCAACGGTCACCGTCGCGGTCGGCTCGGTGGCCAGCTTCACGGTGTAGTCGGCGCCGGCGCCCTCGGCGACTGTCACCGCCGCGGAGTCGAACACGAACCCCTTCTTGTCGTTGTCGTCGATGATGATCTGCGACACGTGGGTCTCGCCCAAGTCGTAGGCGGCGCGGTCCACGAGGGTGAGGAGCGCCGCCTCGGCGCCCTCGGCGTGGTCGTCGTCGGTGATCGGCACCGTGAAGTGAACCAGGTTGGCGCCCACCGGGACGGTGACGCTGCCCGAGGCGGGCAGGTCCGCCCCCGGCGTGGCGTCGGGGAGGGTCCCGTACAGCGCGAGGGCGTCGCCCGTGACCGTGTACTCCACGAGCAGCGGCACCGCCGGCGCGGGCCACACCGTCATCGTCATCGTCACCGACCCGGCGCCCTCGGCGGTCCGGCGGCTCGCCGAGCCGAGGGACGCCACCGGCGTCGCGCCCGGCTGGTCGCTGGGCCCGATGGTCAGGGTGTGTACGGAGGAGGCGGTGTCCAGCGCGTAGCGGTTGTCGGCGGGCACAGTCAGCGTCAGGACGATCGTCTCGGCGGCCTCCTCGGCGCTGTCGTCGGTGATGGCCACGGGGATGTTCACGCTGGTGGCCTGCGCCGGCACGTCGATGGTGCCGCTGCTGCTGGTGACCCCGGCGATGCTGTAGTCGGTGCCCCGCACAGCGGTGCCGGAGAGGGTGTAGCTCACGGTGACCGCCGTCGCCTGCGCCTCGCTGAGGTTCACCGTCACGTTGACGGTGCCCGCGTCCTCGTTCGCGCCCTGGGAGGTCTGCGCGAACGAGGCGACGAGGAGGCCCTGGGCGCCCACCTTGAACACCGGCGACATGGCGAAGAGGGAGTTGGTGTTGGTGCGGGTCTGCCCGGCGGTGCTCAGCGGCCCCCACACCCGGGCGTCCGCGTGGCCGCCGACCTCCACTTGGCCCGAGCCGCCCAGGTGCTTGGTGGACTGCTTGGTGCAGTCGTTGTTGCTGCCGGTGAACGGGAAGTTGTTGTCGCCGTGGCCGGTGCCGTCCTCGTCGCGCTGGTCGGCGAGGTCGTCGTTCTTCCACCAGCGCTCGCGGGGGTTGGTGTTGTGGGTGGAGTCCCGGGTGCAGAAGTCCTGGTAGTCGTCGGCGATGAGGGCGCCGCCGCCTGAGGCGTCCATCCAGTAGATGGGGATGTTCGGGCGCCAGTTGCTGCCGTCGCGCATGTCGAGGTGGGTCCGGACGTCGACGGCGTTGGTGGCGCCCACGACCTTGAACAGGCTGGCGTAGGGGTGCATGGCGTTGAGCGAGCCGCCCGCCACCTCGCCCTGCACGTAGCCGTCGTAGGTCGCGATGCCGGTGGCGGTGGCGGCCCACCTGCTGGTGGTGCGGAACATGAGGCGGAACTTCTGGCCCGCGACGCGCAAGGCGCTGGGGATCAGCGGGCTGTCCCCGGCGAGGGTGTAGGAGCCGTCGGCGTTGGCGGTCACCGTCGATTGGTCGTTGACGGCGATGGTGAGGGTGTGCGCGGCGACAGCGCCCAGCGTGTAGCCGTCGCCGGGGTTCAGCGTCAGGATCACCGTCTCGGCCCCCTCCCGGTCGCTGTCGTCGGTGACGGCCACGGGGATGTTCACGCTGGTGGCGCCAACCGGCACGGTCACCGTGGCGCTGTCGCCAGTGACGCCGGTTATGGCGTAGTCCGTGCCGCGGGTCGCCGTGCCGGAGAGGGTGTAGTTCAGGGTGATGGCCCCTCCCGCCGCGGGGGAGACGTTCACCGTCACGTTGACCGTGCCCGCGTCCTCCTCGACGCTCTGCGCCGCCTGAGCGAACTGCGTCTCCGCCGCCGCGGTGAACACCGGCGACAGCACGTAGAAGTTTCTCATCAAGGTGGCGGCATTCTTCTGGTCGCTGCGGCTGAGGGGGGTGCGCCCGGGGCGGCTGAGGGGGCTCAGCGCCGCGTACTGCACCTGGGAGGTCCCCAGTTCGTGGCCGTCGTTGCCGGTGCCGTCGGCGTTGCTGCCCGTCCAGATGAAGGCGTTGCCGCCCCGTCCGTTGCCGGTCTGGCAGCGGTCGAAGTTCGTCTGGCCGGCGTCGGTGTCGCCGACCCACCGCCCGTCGTAGAAGTCGAAGTAGTTGTTCGCGATCCTGTCGTTGCCGCCCATCCAGTAGATCAGGATGCCGCTGCTGTTCTGCGCGGTGGAGCCGTCGGTGTAGGCGCCGCCGCTCCACATGCCTGTGTTCACGCGCGCGTCCACAGCGGCGGTGCTGCCGACTATGCGCAGCAGGCCCGCGTACGGGTTCAGCGAGTCGTGCCCGTGCGCCAAGTGGCTCTGCCACGCGTAGGTGTTGTAGGCCCTGATGTCGGTGGAGGTGGCGTCCCGGTCGGTGCGGCACAGGACGTACAGCAGGCGGAACGGCTGGCCCGGGCCCACCCCCGCCGGCTTCAGCGCCCAGTTGGACGCCACGTTGAGGGCGCCCGTCTCGTCGTCGGTGACAGCGAAGATGAGAGGCGACCCCGCCGGCGTGCCCAGGGAGACGCCCGTGCCGCTGGGCAGCCGCGTCCCCGTGCCGTAGGCGATGACCGCCGCCGGGTTCGTCCGGTCATCGTTGTCCTGCGGCGTGAAGCGCAGCACCGCGCTCGTCGCCCCCGCGGCGAGGCGCACTGCCGGGTTCTGGGCGCTGTGGGGCGCGCTGGTCAGCAGCGTCACGCCCGTCTGCGTCGCGGGCTGCAGCGCGAACGTGTAGTCGGTGCTGACCGTCACGCCCGTCACGGTCAGCGGCACCGTCACCGTCTCGCTGCCTGTCAGGGCGCGGCCCAAGGTGATGGTCACGTCCTTGTAGCCCGCCGCGCCCGCGCCGCCCTCGGTCACCTCGCCCGCCGTCGTGGACAGCGTGAGGCTAAGCGAGGTGGCCGAGTCGTCGTCGGTCAGATCGATGGTCGAGCTGTTGATGACCGCTCCCGTCTCGGTCGCCGACAGCGTGATGACCTCGTTGCTCTCGATCACCTCGTCGTCGGTGGGCGTGAGGGTGAAGGTGGCCGTGCCCGAGGCGGCGCCGGCGGCGATGGGCAGAGCCACCGACGCCGGCGCGGTGAAGCCCACGACGTTCGCGCCGCCGGAGCCGGCGATGTTCACCGTCAGCGTCACAGCGGCCTCGAAGCGGGTCGTGCCCTGCAGCGTCGCGGTCACCGTGACCTGCGTGGCGCCGGCGAACTCCGCCACCGTCGCCGGACTCGCCGACAGCGTCACCTCCGGCGGGGCGTCGTCGTCGGTGATGGTGATCGTCGTGGAGGGGTTCGCCCCGAGGTCCCAGTTGGTGCCGTCGCTCAGCGTGATGACGATGGTCTCCGCCTCGTCGTCGAAGACGTCGTCGAGGACGGTGACCGTGAGGGTGCTGTCGCTGTCGCCCGCGGCCGGCGTGAAGCTGGCGCCGCCGGTGCGGGTGTAGTCCTTGCCGCTGCCCTCTGTGGCCGTGCCCGTCACGGTGAAGGGGACGGTCAGGCCGATCAGCGCTTCGGGCGTGTAGTTGACCCGCACCTGCACCGTGCGCCCGGCCCCCGCCGCCTCCGTCGCCGTGTCGGCGGTCTGGTCGAAGGACACCAGGGTGATCTGGGAGCGGTTCATGATGGTGAACTGCGGCGCGCTGTCC
This sequence comes from bacterium, assembly GCA_026708055.1. Taxonomy (NCBI): domain Bacteria; species bacterium. The sequence goes on from JAPOVS010000022.1 coordinate 76,145, forward strand.
GTCGGGGTGGCGACGCCGCCGCCCATGCCCACAGTCGTCGGCGTCCCCATGCCGATGTCCACCGTCTCGTTCGGCTCGACGGGGGTGGTGTTGGCGTCCAGCACCGCCGCCATGGTGATGGTGGCGTGCTGCGCGCCGTTGGCGAAGACCACACGCGGGTTGTTGCCTGCGTCGGTGCTGTTGATGTCCGGGCAGGTCACGCTGGTGCCGGAGCACTCGAAGGTGTAGTCCGTGCCGCGCGTCGCCGTGCCGGCGAAGGTCAGCGGCACCGTCACCGTCTCGCCGGAGACCAGCCGCCGCCCCAGCGACATGGTGAACGTCTTGTCGAGTCCCTCCGTCACGTTGGCCGACGTCCCCGTCAGCGAGAGCGAGGTGACCTCCCCGTCGGTCACCCGCACCGTCGCCAAGTCGTTCGGCGAGCTGGCGGCGGCGTACCCCGTCCCGCCGATCACGCGCACCTCCACGCCGCCGTCGGGCTCGTCGACGCTGTCGTTCACCGTGGGCACCGAGTAGTCCGCGGACGTGACCGTGCTGGTGAAGGTCACCGCGTTCTCCTTGTTCGCCCGGTCGGCGCTCGAGGTGTATGAGGGCTTGCCGGACTCGTCGGTTATGAACAACGTGACCCCGACAGACTCGGTCGGCGCGGGGGAGATGCTGACCGTGACCACCGCGGGCGAGCCCTCCGCCACCGACTCTCCCCCGGTCTTGGGGACGACCGACACCGTGGGGCGCTGGTCCGCCTTCAGCACCGGCGACAGGCCGTAGAAGGGCCGCGTGTTCGTGTTCGCCGCCGTCGAGCCGCTGCCGAGCGGCGCGCGGCCCGAGCCGCTGTCACCCAAGTAGCCGAGCGTCACCGTCGCGGCGCCCAACGGGTTGGCGGACTTCGCGCCGGCGCTCGTCGAGCCCGTGAAGTAGCCCGCTGCGTTCACCGTCGCCGCCGTCCCGCTCTCGTCGTACGGCGTCTGGTTCAGCCACTCGCCCCGGAAATCGAAATAGGACCCCAGCCGCTCCGCATGCACCGCGTTGCCCAGCCAATACACCTCCTTGCTGGTATCGCCCGTGCTGAAGCCGGCGTGCGCCGAGGCGTCCACCGCGGAGGTGCTGCCCACCACCGTGAAGAACCCCGCGTACGGGACGATGTCCTCGTGTCCCTCCGCCAGCGCCGAGCGGATGAAGAAGTCGTAGTCGGCGATGTCCGTGGACGAGGCGTCCCGCGCCCCCGAAGTTGCGAACACCAGCCGGAACTCGTAGCCCGGGAGGATGTTGAGGGCCGTCGGGCGCAGCGGCGAGTCCCACGGGAACAGGATGTCGCCCGTCTCGTCGTCGGTCACCACGAAGCCGACCGGCCCGCCCGCCGGCGACCCGAAGTCCAAGCCGCCGCCCGCCGCCGCGCCGCTGCCGTAGCGGACGAGCGCGAACGGCTGGGTGCGGTCGTTGTCGGGCTGCGCCGTGAACCGCAGCACCGCCGCCGACGCCCCGGCCTGGAACTTCACCGCCGGGTTCTGCGCGCTGAACGGGCTCGTCGTGGTGTCGACGGTGACGCTCGTGTTCGTGCCGTGCAACCCCAGGGTGTAGTCCGAGGCCACCGTCACGCCCACCACCTCCACGGGCACGGTGATGGTCTCGGCGCCCGTCAGCGCCCGGCTGAGCGTCAAGGTGATGTCCTTGGTGCCCCCGTCCTCCGCCACCGCCCCCGTCGGCGCGGTCATCGTCACCGTCGTCGGCTCGTCGTCGGTGATCGTGACATCGACAGCGGGCATCACGATGGCGTTGCCGTGCACGTCGGTGGCCGTGGCGGACACCGTGACGGTCTCGTCGTACTCGTCGTTGCTGTCGTTGGTGGGCGTCAGCGTGAAACTGCCGGAGAACTGCGCGGAGGAGCCCTTGGTGATCGTCACCGGGCTGATGCTCGACGCGGTGAAGTCCACGACGTTGGCGCTGCCGGAGCCGGCCGCGGCGACGGCCACCGCGATGTCCTTGCCGTAGGTCGTGCCGCCCGTCCCCGTCTGCACCTGCAGCGTGAAATTGATCGTCCGGGCGCCGCCGTCCTCGGTGATGCTCGTCGGGCTCACCCCGAAGGAGATGCCCGCCGGGGCGGCGTCGTCGTCGGTGAGGGTCACGGACGCGCCGGCGACGGTCACCCCCGCCAGCGTGCCCGTCAGCGCCGCCGCGCCCGACGCCTCGTCCCAGGTGTTGGTCCGCGGCGACAGCGTGAACATCGCCGTCCCCGTACTCGACCCCGCGGGGATGTTCACGTTGAAGCTGTTCACCTGCGTGAACCCCACGCGGCCCACCGCGTTGTGGCCCGCCACCGACACCGCGACCGTCTTCGCTGTTCCGAAGGTGGTCGTGCCCTGCACCGTCGCCGTCACCGTGACGACCTGCGAGCCGCCCGCGACGCCTTCGGAGACCGTCGTGGGCGATGTGCTCAACGCCACGTCGGTCGGCGCGGCGTCGTCGTCGGTGAGGGTGATGGTCTCGTCGGTGAACGTCACGCCCGTCGCCGGGGTGATGGCGTGGCCCGTCACGTCGATCGTCTCGTTGATTTCGTCCACGGAGTCGTTGGCGGGCGTGAGGGTGAACGTCTGGTCCCCGTCGTCGGCGCCCGCGGCGATGGTGATCGTGAAGTCCGCCACCGGCGAGAAGTCCACGGCGTGCGCCGTGCCGCTGCCCCGCACCCGCACCGTCACCGTCTGCGCGACGCCGAAACGCGTGGTCCCGCCGACTGTGGCCGTCACGGTGATGGTCTGCGCCCCGCCCTCCTCGGCCACCGAATCGTCGTCCACGGTCAGCGTCACGCCGGTCGGCGCGGCGTCGTCGTCGATCACCTCTGCCTCCACCTCGTCGATGGTCATGGCAGTGGTGTACTTGCCGTTGGTGTCGCCAGTCTGTACCGCGTGGGTGATGTCGATGCTGCGCTTGTCGCCGGGGTTGTCGATGTTGTCCTGCACGCCCTGCACCGTCACCGTCTGCGGGCTGTTCCAGTTCGACACCGTGAACACCAAGTCCTCCGTGGCCGTGTACGCCGTTGCCGTGTCGGGGCCGTCCACCCGCACCACCGTGCCCGACGTGGGATTCGCGCCGGTCGTCGTCCCCGTCGACACCCGGATCGTCACGCTGCTCAAAGGCTTCGAGTCCAGCACCACCGTGTAGGTGTCGGTCGCCGTGGGCGTGCCGTCCTCGTCTACCTGCGTGTTGGCCGGGTCGCCCGACTCCGTCACCGTCACGCCCGCTGTGTCGGCGTCGGTGATCGTGATGGTCTGGGAGGTCGCGAGCGTCGCGTGCGCCACCACGCCCTCGGGCAGCCTCCCGAACTCCAGGACGAACGTCTCCATGTTCTCGTCCTCGTCGACGCGGTCCGCCACCGCAGTGAGGGTGACGGTGCCGCTCATCGCCCCGCTGGCGATGCTCACGGCGCTCACCGCGGTGCCGTCCTTGGTGAGCGTGAAGTCCGCCGCCGACGCCGTCGGGTTGCCGCCGGCGCGCATCCGCACCGGGATCATCAACGCCTTCGGCGCCGCGGCGCCCAGGTTCACCGTCACCGTCAGAGTCGAGCCCTCGGTCACGTTCCCGCCGCCGCTGACCGCCAGGCTCGCCTCCACGCCCTCCACCGTGAACACCGGCGACATGCCGTAGAAGGCGTAGCTACTGCTTCTGGACGGGGATGAGCTGCTGATCTGGTCGGCCGAGAGCCGCCCGGCCCGCGGGGCGGTCTGGCCGAGCCGCTGGGTTGAAGTCGCGTAGGCCGTGCCGTCCGGGTTGCTGCCGGTCCAGACCCATATGTTGCCTCGCTCATCGCCTGCCTGGTTGCGGGCGCGTGAGCTCTGGTCGGTGCCGCCGTCCCAGGAACCGTCGAAGAAGTCGTGGTAGTGGTCGGCCACCTTGTCGCCGTTCAGCCACCAAATGGAGATGCCGTCGCTGTCCATGCTTGTGGAGGTGGAGCCGTCCGTGTGGGCGTTGCTTGCCCACATGCCCGTGTTCTCTCGCGCGTTCCCGTCGAGCTCCGTGCTGCCCAGCACCGTGATGAACCCGGCGTAGGGCTGGATCGACGCGTGGCCCGTGGCGGCGACCTGTCGCTGGATCCAGAGGTTGTACTGCCGTATCTGTGTGGGCGTGGCATCCCTGGTCTGCGATGTCACGAAGAACAGGCGGAACTTACCCGCGGCTGCCACACCCGACGGCTTCAACGGCCAATCACGCGGCACCTCTATATCGCCCGTCTCGTCGTCGACGATGATCATGAAGACGTCGCCTGATGTGGTCACCGTGGGCGTAAAGTTGCTCTTCACCACGCTGCCGTGGAAGTCGATGAGGATTGCCGGCTCCGTGCGTTCGGTGTTGTCGACGGCCACGAGCCGCAGCGTCGCCGTCGTCGGGTTGCTGGAGTGCGCCGAGAACACCAGCGCCGGGTTCTGCGCCGAGTAGGGGCTGCTCGTGCTGAGCGTCACGCCGTTCTGCGTCGCTGGATGGAGCGCGAAGGTGTAGTCGTCGGTCACCGTCGCGCCGCGCACCCGCAGCGGCACGGTGATCGTCTCCGAGCCGCTCAGCGCGTAGCCGAGCGTGACGGTGATGTCCTCGTCTTCCGTCCCGTCCGTTGCGCCCTCTCGCGGCCAGTGGTTGTTCGACGTCATGGTGACCGTCTGCGTCGGCAGCACGTTGGTGATGTTCAGCGAGCCGGCGCTGTCGGTAGCCGAGGCGCCGCCGCCGAGGTCGGTGCCCGAGGTCGAGGTCAGCGTCCCCAGGCCGACGTCCACCGTCTCGATGCTCTCCCGCAGGCCGGCGCCGCTGGTCTCCTGTACGGCGGTCAGCCTCAGCGTCGCCGCCGTCGTCGGAGTGGCGGTGGGGCCGGTGAAGGTGACAGTGGCGGTGCCGGTGTTCAGGTTGGCGCAGGCCACACCCGTCGGCAGCGGCGACGGGCACGCCAGCGTGTAGTCGGAGTTCCGGGCGGCCGTGCCGCTGAAGGTCAGCGTCACCGGCAGGACCTCGGGCGCCACCAGGGGCCGCCCCAGCGTGATGGTGTAGTCGTGCGCGGCGCCCTCGGCCACGCCCGCGGCCGAGCCCCGCGTGAGGGTCACCGAAGTCGCCTCGCCGTCGGTGACGGTGACGCTGGCGGACGTCGTCGAGCCGAGCTTGTAGACGTTGCCGCCGGCGCCCAGGGTGACGGTCACCGAGCCGTCGGGCTCGTCGTTGCTGTCGTTGACCGTCGCCACGCTGAAGTTGGCGCTGGCCGAGCCGCCTGGGATGGTCACGCTCTTGCCGGCCCCCTCGTTGCCCGCGGCCACATAGTCGCCGGTCGCCTCCGAGACGGTCAGGCTCACGGTGAGGTTCGTGCCCGAGGCCGGCGCGGGGCTGGCGGTCACGGTGAAGACCGCCGGCGAACCCTCCGCCACCGACGCCGCGCTCGGCGCGACGGTCACCGTGGGGCGGGTGTCGGTCACCACCGCCACCGCCACCTCCGCGCCCGACACGGTGCCCGTCGGGTAGTCCGTCGTATCGTTCGTGGTCTGGATGCTGTGGGTGACAGTCGCCTCATCGCCGGCCGCCGCCCCCGACGCGGAGGTCACCGTCACCGTCTGCGGCGTGCTCCAGATGTTGGCGCCGGAGGCCGCGAACGTCAGCGTCGCCGGATTCACCGTCGCATGCGTCGTGTCGCTGGAGGTCACACTCACCGTCACGCTGCCCGCCGGCACCGTGTTCAACTGCACCGTGTAGGTGGCGGTGCCCGCGTTGGCGAACACTTCCAGGCTCGTCGGCGTCAGCGTCAGGCCGGGCTCAGCGACCTCGTCGTCGTCGCGGGTCAGCACGGTGAAGCCCATCGGGTCGGCGGCGTAGCCGGTGACGGCGTGGGTGACCATGACGGCCTCATCCAGGCCGTTCACGTCGTCGCGGGCGGTGACGTTCACCGTCTGCGGCGTGCTCCAGTTGCCGCCGCTCCCGCTGGTGAAGGTCAGCGTCACCGATGCGCCCGGCGTCCCGCCGGAGTCGACGTGCACCGCACCGGGATTCCCGGATGTGACGACCACGGTCGTAGTCATGCCCGGGTCCGTGTTCAGCGCGATGGTGTAGGAGCCCGTGTTGTGGTTCTCGTCGCCCTCGACGAGCGTGATCTGCCGCGTCGCCGGCGCGATCACCAGCTCGTCCTTGTCGTCGTCGAGGTAGGTGACGATCACGTTCGGCACGGTCATCGTGGTCGGATAGTGGATGCTGGTGCTGGCGCTGATGCTGTTGGCGATGGTGAACGTCTCGTCCACCTGGTTGTCGTCCTGGGGGCTGATCACGAAGACGAAGCGCGGGCTGTCCCAGGTGTCCGAGTCGAACGTGGTCGACACAGGCGTCCCCGCGCCCTCGGGGGTGGCCGTGACCGTGACGGTGGAGCCGGCGCCGGGGTCCGAGTTGAGCGAGATGGAATAGCCGCCGAGGGCGCCCTCATCAAGCCTGAGCGCCGTCGGCGTGACCAGCACTTTCGGCCCGTTGTCGTCCACCAGGACCGTGACCGGCGGCCCGCTGGTGACCGTGCCGTAGCCGCTGACGGCGAAGGTGACCTCCACCGTCTCGTCATCGGAGTCGGCGTCGTTCGCCGGGCTGACGGTGATGGTCCGCCCGGTCATGTAGTTGCTTGCATCCAGCGTGATGGCGGCGGAGACGGTCACCGCGCCCGGGTCGGCCGATGTCGGCGTGATGGTGACCGTTCCGCCCGGGTCGGTGCGCAGGGTGACGGTCAGGTTCTCGCCGCCGGCGCCCTCGGTGAGCTGCACGCCGCGGTTGTCCTTGGACAGATCGCGCGTCCCCTGCTTGACGATGACCGCCGGGCTCGAGTCCTCCACCGCGAGCACAATCTCCGGCCCGACCGTGACGCCCGGGTAGCCCGTCACCGCCATGGTGATGGACACCGACTCGTCCGCGGCGTCGGTGTCCGACACGGCGTTGACGGTCAGGACCTGGTTAATGGCGTAGGTGCCGCTGGTGAAGGTCATGGTGGC